>NZ_JAUBQH010000032.1:53716-75634 GCF_036701145.1 Microcoleus sp. Pol17C6 | reverse complement strand
TAATTGAAACAGAAATGCCTAACCTTCATTTAGAATTTCTCCCCGAATACAGCCCCGACTATAACTTAATTGAATTAGTATGGCATTCGGCAAAAGAATATATAGCCAATCGACTTTTTACATCTATTGAAGAGCTAGAGTATTTATTGCACCGCCTCTTAAATGAAGGGCAATTAATAATTAAATGGGGTCGTAAAATCAAAAATAAGGGCAATGCTTGTATCACAGTTTAAATGTGCAACAGCTTATTCCTTCAAAGTTTACCCAAAGTTTGATTTTTAAAAATAACACAAGCGAATGAAGTTTTTTTTCGCCATCATAAAGGGGGTAAGTAACCCGGATTTGGTATAAATACAATCCCATTGAACATCGACTCTTCCCTCATATAACCAGAGCCTGTCAAGGAGTTATTTTTACAAGTCTAAATTTAGTCAAAAGTCTCATGGAAAAAACTCACACTAACAAGGGTCTATCTGTATTTGTAAATGTGGTAGATAAAATCTATGAAATTGGTCGAAATGTGACTGATGATTTTAAAAAAAATCTAAAAATTGTTTTTGATGAATATTTACCCAAATGGAATTATCGAGCGGTACCTCAACTCACGAATTAATCAAGTTATTAATTTTTCATTCCTTAGCCCAGATGTAAACATACTTTTTTTGCTTTAATATCCTCCGAACTTGTCCTCCAATTTATTTTATTCCTGTGGATTCCTCTAAGTATGTTGCTAATCTCTGCGCTGTCCATCGTCCCAAATTATATCCTAATTATTCAGGGTATTTCTCTAGGGTTTTTAATAATATTTCTATATATTTATCTGTGGCTTTTTTGTGATTTCCCTTCATCCTTTCATCTATTAGATTTTCTAGATTGTCTGGGTCTCCCTTGAGACACCAGTAAGATACCTTGTTTACTGAACAACCCAAAAACTCAGCGATTTTAGATTCGTTTTGCCGTCCTTGAGCAATAATAAAATCATAATTATTTCTCTGATATTTGCATTTTCTTCTTCTATTAAGGCTTTTTGTAGTTTCTCTATTTGTTTGGGATTGAGATGGTTTTTGGCTGGCATTTTTGTAGTTATTGACTAAACTAAATTTTAGTTATACCCTATTTAAAGGCACAACAGCTTATCTCTGACGGCTATTGTGTGTATCGCTTGTTTAAGCGATGAGTGTGACCAAAACAGGGATGACTAGAGTTGAAGGAGAAAATTGTCGTCTACGGCACTATCTGGCTCGACTTCACCGCAAGACTTTGTGTTATTCCAAGTCCGTTGACATGTTGTACAAGTCAGTACGCTTGCTGATATACTATCTTAAACACGGGCGGATTCCTCTGTTCTCTTAATCATTCACCTTTGTGCAACACCAAGGAAGTTACTTGCCAAAAAATCTCTCATGTACCGATTCACTAACTGCGACTGTTCCTGCTGCACCCAGTGGCTGCAATTAGGAATGTAATGAATCTGAAAATCCCGGACGTAATCTGCGGTTCCATAGGTTAACTCTTTGCCGAGGGCGGCATCATTTTCTCCCCAAATCATCAGCGTCGGAACTTCCAGAACCCTCCAATTCTGGCGATCGAGAAATCCGCCCGCAATATTGCGGTAATAATTGATAGTAGCAGTCAGAGCGCCCCGTTTGGCAGCCGCATCTTTGTAAGCTTCGATATCTGAGGGGCTAAAGGTGCTTTTGTCCACTGCCATACCTTCCAAAGCAGCAGAAATTGCCTGATAGTCGCCCAACTGAATTAACAACTCCGGCAAAACTGGCAACTGAAATAAAAAGATGTACCAACTTCTAAGCAATTGTTGAGGAGTGCGTAACCCTTCAGCAAACTTTGCCGGATGCGGTAGATTCATCACAATTAATTTATCCACCATTTGGGGATAAGCATAAGCAAAACTCCAGGCGATCGCACCTCCCCAGTCGTGACCAACTAAGACGCAACTTTCGTATCCCAAACCCTGAATAATTCCCTTGACATCTTGCACAAACTCTGCCATCACGTAAGCAGATTGATCGTGAGGTTTGTCGCTGTCGTTGTAACCTCTGAGATCTACAGCGACGACTTTATAATCTGATGCAAATTCTGGGATTTGATGCCGCCAAGAATACCAAAATTCAGGAAATCCGTGCAGCATCAGCATCAGCGGCCCAGAACCTTGAGTGACATAGTGCAGTTTGATGCCGTTCGTAGGGATAAATTCGTGTTTCCAAGCAGCTTTTAGCACAGACATATTTGATGCTTCCTCTAGCTATCGAGATAGCCTAGCAGTTCCTCTGTTTAAGAGGAACCAACTTTAGGCATATCTAGCAATTATCCAAGCACTTGTAAACTCTTCCTTTTCTCTTCATTTGTGGAACAGGCGTCCCCTTGGTGGTTTTTCGCGCCAAAAAAGCCGTAGCTTGCGGGGTCCGACGCGATCGCCCGTTGCCCAAAAAGATTGCTATCTCTGTCCAAATAATAGTATAATGTTGCTGGCATCCAGACAACTGTTAAGCCAAAAATTACTCATTTTTGAACGCGCAAAAATCTCGAAGCGCAACATTTTGAGGTCTTGTGTAGGTGCCAGTTCAATAATTAATATCTGGCGAGTGTACTAGGAATTAAAGGAGTTAATACTATGTCGGGCGATCGCCTGCAAAACATTGTTAACCGCTTGACAGATCGTCTAAAACGCGATGTATTAGTTGAAAAATCCCTCTACGACATTCGAGAAGTTTTGCAGAGCGATCGCGCGGTGCTTTATCATTTTTACACGCAATGGCAAGGCAGAGTGACTTACGAGATGTTGAGTGCGATCGAACTCTCAATCTTGGGTTCAACGGGGCCAGACGAATGTTTTAACGGCCACTACGCTGCTTTGTACGAAACCGGCAGAGTTAGAGCAATTACAGATATTGAAGTAGAACCAATTCACCAATGCCACCGAGATTTTCTGCGTAGCCTGAAAGTTCGTGCCAATTTAGTTGTGCCAATTTTAACGAACAAAGGACTGTGGGGGCTGTTAATTGCTCATCAGTGCAGCGGGCCCCGCACTTGGTCGCGATCGGACATTGAATTCATGCAGAAACACGCGCAAAATATGGCAATGTCTCCCACTATTCAAGATAGTTAATATCGCATCTACTATTAGTACATAATATACCAGGATTTCACCCTCAAATAACTGTAATCGATCGCCCCCTTGGAGTAGTATGAATCTCAGTGTTCAACCGTTCTTCGAGTTTGGGTGCATTCTCTCGGCGATCGAAAATGACCAACCAACCGGGATCTTGTCCCAATCTAGCGAGATATCCATCTAACTGTTCCACACTTTTGTCTCTAGCAAGAGTTGGCGGCAAGGAGTTTTCGGATGCTGGGGGAGCGAAATCCAAGAATGATATCTTGAGGAGAGACGCCACGTTGAATCAGTTCTCGATCAATGTAGATTTCGGTACTGTTGTGTTGAATCCAGATTTGATTTTCGATGATATCGAGCTGCATGGCACACCCATAGATGCGATACTCGTCGCGCCATTCGTTGTGCATCACGAGATATCTATCGCGGGCGATATCGAAGATTAACTGAGCATTTGCGTCATTTGTAGAAAAGTCTTCGAGAAAGTCACAAACAATTTTGCGGTATTCGTTTAGTCTATCCATTGGTCGATCGCCTCACGAGTTGGATTGTAAATAATTAGTCGAATTTCATAACGTTCGATGACAGTTTTTGCGGGTTCAAATCTGAGAAACATTTGGTAGGTATCGGTGGGCACTGCCAGATACAGCATACGTTCTGGTTCGCTAGAGACTTCGATGGCAATGCGATAGTTGAGGAATTGACCGAGGGCAGTGTGGAATTCAGAAATGGTCGAGCCACCTGCGAAACTTTTGACTTCAACAGCTATTTTACGTCCTTCTTTTTCAGCGGCGATCGCTTCTTCGGCTGCAAGATCGATGTAGACATCAGCCACACCATAACGTAACTGGTAGGGCTCGTGGGTAATCTTCCAGCCATCTTTTTGTAGGGCGATTTTGACCGTGTTGTGGAAGATATCCTTTGCCATTTTTAGATTTTACCTAAGCATTTACATCGGACACTATTAGTACATATTATACCCGAATGTTACGCACCAATAACTGTAACCGATCGCCCCATTGGAGTAGTACGAATTTCAGTTGTAAGGTGCGTCAGATATTGTAACTCTCAATAATCGTTATAAAAGCTCACATGACGCACCATACAATTTGATTTTAGTATGCCAATTGCATAATTCCTGTTAGTATTAACTAACAGCTACAGCCTCCCCCAAAGGATGCTGCTGCAAAACAGCTTGCAAATACTTCCCAGTATAAGACCTCTGATTTGCCGCCACATCCTCCGGCGTTCCCGCCACAATAATTTCGCCGCCCTTATCTCCCCCTTCAGGGCCTAAATCGATCGCCCAATCGCAGCACCGAATCACATCTAAATTGTGTTCGATTACCAGAATTGAATTCCCCTTATCCACCAATCTTTGCAGCACATTTAACAAATGGTGAACATCATAAAACGACAAACCAGTCGTCGGTTCATCGATCAAATAAAGCGTCTTCCCAGTAGCGCGGCGCGACAGTTCCGTTGCCAATTTTACCCGCTGCGCTTCACCCCCAGAAAGCGTCGGCGCCGGCTGTCCCAACTGAATGTAACCCAAACCGACATCAACCAAAGTTTGCAGTCTGGCGCCCGCCCGGGGAATATTTTTAAACATTTCCAAGGATTCCTCCACAGTCATGTTCAAAACATCAGAAATCGACTTGCCTTTGTACTTAACTTGCAGCGTTTCCCGGTTGTAGCGCGCACCTTTGCAAACCTCACACTGCACGTAAACATCGGGCAAAAAATTCATCGAAATCACGTTCACGCCTTGGCCGCCGCAAGCTTCGCACCTTCCCCCTTTGACGTTAAAAGAAAACTGCCCCGCTTTGTAACCTCTTGCCTTCGCTTCAATGCTTTCGGCAAACAAATCCCGAATCACATCAAAGACTCCCGTGTAAGTAGCGGGATTAGAGCGCGGAGTACGACCGATGGGAGATTGGTCAATTACAATTACCTTATCAACCACATCCTCTAGAGAGCGTTCGCCTTTAGTTTTGAGGGCGTCCATATCGGGTGGTAAAGGCACTTTTTTGGTGATATAGTGTTGCAGCGACGGGTACAGCAATTCATTGATTAAAGTTGATTTTCCCGAACCAGAAACCCCCGTCACGCAGACGAGTTTTCCCAGCGGAATTTCCACATCAATATTTTTTAAATTGTTGCGCCTCGCATTTGTGATTGAAAGAGCTTTGCCGTTGCCTTTTCTCCTTTCATTAGGGGTTTCAATTACTCGCTTTCCCGACAAATAAGCACCCGTCAAAGATTCCTCTGCCGTTAGCAAATTTTCTAAACTTCCTTGGGATATAATTTTGCCACCGTGAACGCCAGCGCCGGGCCCGATATCGACAATGTGGTCGGCCGCTCGCATGGTTTCTTCATCGTGTTCTACGACAATCAAAGTATTGCCTAAATCGCGCAATTTTGTTAAGGTTTGCAGCAGGCGAAAGTTGTCTCTTTGGTGCAGTCCGATGCTGGGTTCGTCCAAAACGTAGAGCACGCCCGTCAAACCCGAACCGATTTGAGTCGCCAGCCGAATTCGCTGGGCTTCTCCGCCAGAAAGCGTCATTGCTGCGCGGTCTAAAGTCAGGTAATCTAACCCGACATCGAGCAAAAATTGCAGTCTTGCTTTGATTTCTCTCAGGGCTAAATCAGATATTTGGAATTGCCGATCGCTCAATCCCAAATTATTGACTCTTTCGCGGCATTCGCGAATCGAAATACTGGTTAAATCCACAATTCCGTACTGTCCCAACCGCACCGAAAGCGCTTCGGGTTTCAAGCGTTTGCCCTGACAAACCTCGCAAGAGCGATCGACCCGATACTGTTCCAATTTCTGCTTAATCAGATCGGAACCAGTATCGTCGTACTGGCGCTGCAACATGGAAATCACGCCATTAAAATCTCTCCTAAAATCAGTGCTGCCGTCGCGCTTTTTACTTTCTGCGGTGCGCTTTTGCTCATTGCCGTACAAAATCACCCGCTGGTGTTCGGGCTTTAATCGATACCAAGGAGTGTCGATATCAAACCCACAACTATCAGCAATACTGCAAAGCAAAGAAAGATAATAGGAATTATCTTTGTCTGACCAAGGCGCGATCGCACAATAAAGAGGCGCTTTCTCGTCGGGAACTACCAACTCCGGCGCAAAAGTCCGCAAACTCCCCAAACCGTGACAGTTTTGGCACGCGCCGTAAGGCGAATTAAACGAAAACAACCGGGGGGAAAGTTCCTCCATTACCGCGCCGTGTTCGGGACAAGCAAAGTTTTCCGAAAATACGATCGGCCCCTGTGGTTGGGAATTTTCTTCAGTCGGTAACTCTTCAATTATCGCAATTCCCTCTGAATGGCGCAAACAAGTTGCCAGAGAATCAACTAAACGTTCTTCTAAACCGGGTTTTTTAATTAACCGATCGACAACTATCTCGATATTGTGCGTATGATTTTTATCTAATTCGATATTTTCCGAAAGTTCTAAAATTTCTCCGTTAACTTTGACGCGAATAAATCCTTCCGCAGCTAAACTCGACAATAATTTGCGGTGAGTGCCTTTTTTTCCGCGCACAACTGGTGCCAGAATGTGAAAGCGAGTGCCGTCGGGAAGTGCCATGACTCGATCGCACATTTCATCAATTGTCTGCGGCGCAATGCAGCGATCGCAAATCGGACAGTGCGGTTCGCCAGCTCTGCCGTAGAGCAATCGGAGATAATCGTAAATTTCTGTAACAGTGCCCACAGTCGATCGCGGGTTGTGAGAAGTTGACTTTTGGTCGATCGAAATAGCCGGACTCAAGCCTTCAATCGCGTCCACATCCGGTTTGTCCAACTGTCCCAAAAACTGGCGCGCGTAGGCGCTGAGAGACTCCACGTAGCGGCGCTGTCCCTCGGCAAAAATTGTATCGAAAGCGAGGGAAGACTTGCCAGAACCGGAGACACCAGTAAAAACGATCAGGCGATCGCGCGGCAGTTCCAGATCGATATTTTTCAGGTTGTGCTGTCTCGCACCGCGAACCCGAATCGTATTTTGGTTGTTGGAGTGAGAATTCGTCACATTATGCCCGTTGCGGGATGCACTTGGCTGGCTGTTTGAGGTTTCGGCGCGTTGGGACATGAGAGTAGTGCAAAACAGTGCTTAACCATCTTAGCGCTGCCGATCGAATAGCTGGCATCCAAACTCAAGAATATCAAAGAATTGTCAAATAAGTTTCCGTCGGCCCGTCGGGCAAAACCTTCAAACTTTGATGCTTCAAATCCACTTCAATTCCCAGCGCTTCCATCGGAATCACGCCTAAAAGTGGCGTTTTCCCCTCTGGCAATTCCAAACACTCAAAAGTCCCTTCGCGCCCGCACACAGAAATCGAAGCATCCCGAAAAATCCTCGCCTCACTAATGCCCGTGGCTGTTTCCACAACCACCTGTTTGAGGATTTTTAAACCCAGTCTGGCGATGACATCTTTAGGCAAACACAAAGTAGTCGCGCCCGTATCCACCAAAACATTTTCTAGAGTAACAGACCTCACTTGCTCGATTGGGATCAGACCATCTTCTGCTTTAGCTTCATCGATCCGATTCGTAATTACTAAGGTTGTGATAACTTTTCCCATTGGAGTTTCCGTAGTTGTTTCCATTACGTTCCAGTTATCATAAATTGCTGCTTTAATTATAGCACCTATTTGCAAAGATTGTAAGGCGGCGATGCACTACCCATCCTGCACCGCCCTGACGAATATCTCTGGCTAAATCATCAATTTATTGCACGCCAATAAACTTGTGAGTTTGCAAAGATAGCCTGTAACTATGATTGTGTTTCAGCAATTCCAAAATAATGGGAATTGCTGATTTTTGGGAGTTCCATTCTGGTTGCAAAAAAACCGGAATATTTATATTATTTTCCAAATGCTTGTGATAAAATTCCACTTCTTCGCCAGTGCTAATCACTAACTTAATTTCATTTGCTCTAGTCCAAAAAAGCTCTTGCACCGGATATTTAGGATTGACGTGTTCCTTCGGAGAAAGAGTAATCCAAGCTTGTGGGGAAACATCCTGCCAGCAAGCACCCGAAGTTTCAATACTCACCTGCTTGTCAGCTTCTAACAAAGCTTCAACTAACTCAGGCAAATCGCGGTGAATGAAAGGTTCGCCGCCAGTAATAACAACCCTCGGAGACTGCAATTGAGCTAGCAATTGTGCGATCGACTGCGGTACAGACGGCAAACCTTGGCCCCCATTTTCGTAGCCTGTGTCACACCAAGGACACCGCACAGGGCAACCGGCCAATCTGATAAAATCAACTAAAGTCCCCGTCCAGTAACCTTCGCCTTGAACAGTACACTGAAAAGTTTCGTGAATTGGTAATTTTAGTTGTAAATTAGACACCCGAAGTTACGCCTCAAATCAATTAATTACGTTGTTTAGATATAATATTCTTAAATTGTTGTTTCTTCGCGGTTTGCAGCAAATAAAAACAGTCCTGAACCTATAAACGGGGTTTATGAAAAAAAATTATCTGTTTTATCCCAGAAGCTTGACTCAGAAATCGGGTTTCTTCATAGCTTTTGTATGAGTCCTGAGAAATCCACCACAAACCGCAAATAACTCTTTAATTATCCTGTTCAGGTTCCATCATAGTAGCCCAGCGGCGTTTCAATGCCAAAGTCAGCCCATCAGCAATGGGGACAACACTGAGAGTAACTCTGGGATCGTTACGCAATTTCTCGTTAAAAGTACGAATGGCGGTGGTACTTTCGTCTTGTACTTGAGGGTCAGCAACTCGTCCTGACCACAGAACATTGTCAATTACAATTAAACCCCCATTGCGTACAAGTTGGAGCGATCGCTCAAAATAAGCCTCATAATTTTCTTTATCGGCGTCGATGAAGGCAAAATCAAAGGTTCCAGCTTGTCCCTCGGCTATTAGTTTGTCCAGAGTATTTATTGCGGGGCCCAACTGCAAAGAAATCTTATTAGCAACGCCCGCAGCTTCCCAATAGCGTCGTGCGATCGCAGTATATTCCTCGCTGACATCGCAGGCAATAATTTGACCGTTTGAAGGCAGCGCCAAAGCTACGCACAGCGAGCTATAACCAGTAAAAACGCCAATTTCTAAGGTTTTTGTCGCTCCCATAAGCTGCACCACGAGCTCCATAAACTGACCTTGTTCGGGAGCAATCTGCATCTGGGCCATAGGATGTTTAGCAGTTTCTTCCCGTAGTGAAGCGAGAATATCGGGTTCTCGCAGAGAAATAGATAACAGATAATCGTAAAGTTGATTTTCTAAGCCAAGAGTTGAGTTCGCCATCGGTTTATCCTTGCTGCTGACTTTTGATTTTAGATTATAGATGCGCTGTTAATGGAAATCGGAGACTGTAGAGTTAATTTTGGCACCTATTTTACTGTGGCTGATGACAGGTTGCAGTAGCAGTGTCTCGGTTACACAGAGGCAACTTGCAAAACGCGCGATCTACTTCCAAATCAGTTTATCTCAGCTACAGGTGATTTAGCAGCTCTGGAAAAGAAAAATGGAAGAGGGGAGCGTTTTGAGATTCCTGCTTTTCTAGCACCGTGTAACGCCGTTAGTGATACGATTTCAAAAGATTAATGGAACGGTACACAAGCTGCAAACCCATACATAATGAGCTATTGCCCATTCCACATCTCAAATAAATCTCAAATGGTATGAGTTGGCGAGAAAGTGACTTCATCCCGATCGCGAACTAGACAAACTGCGAAAAACATAAGTATGTCATTGCCAGTGGAATGAAGCAATCCCAGAGGTTGTGAGTCGTTTACATTTTGTTACATTTTCAAGTTTTTTCGTGTCGCTCTACTTAATCCCGAATGACTAATTATTGAGGACTTACGCACTCCCAAAAAAGAAACCGTTTCCTTTAAGCCTTATTTATGGGTTAAAGCCGATTTATTTTCCTGAAACAAACCAGGAGTCGGGAAATCCTGATGCCTCAGAGTATTACTATTCACTAACAAACTGAGTTTAATAGGACGATTACTTAACTGTCACAGCTTATTCCTCCACACCTAAATAAGCTACCCACAATCAAAATAACATTCCACGATTCAGGTAGAGCAAGTATTTGTGGGCCAAAGCCCGGCTTGTAGCAACCTTTGAGCCGCACTATTACTCATAACTAAGGAACCCGGATTAATAGGACGATTACTTAACTGTCACAGCTTATTCCTCCATACCGAAACAAGCTACCCAAAATCAAAACAACATTCCACCAAGGCATCGCTATGTATTACACTTTCGCAGGTTTTGGTGCCGTCACAGGCATATTTTTGCTGCTAGTTTTTGCCATTCTCCAATGGCTGCACGTCCCTGCCGGCAGTTTTATTGATTGGGTAATTGCCATTGCTATCTTTGAATGGCTGTTGCTGATAGTTACAGTTCCCTGGAATATTCATTTTGAAGCAAAAGAAGTTTTAGCGCAAGCTGCAGAATCGACTAAAAAAAACATTGCTGTCGATCGGGAACAAGTCAAATACGTTACTGTATTAGTTAGCCGATCGCTCTTTGTGGCGATCGCACTTCACCTGTTTAGCGCGATCGCACTTTACGCCCTAGCGGCCGCCGGAATTAGTGCTATTGGCTATCTCAGTTCGGGTGCTGCACTGCTTTTAACTGTACTGCGTCCAGCTATCCGAGGTTATCAGTATTTAGCCCAGCGGCTGACAACTATCCGCAGCCAATTTTTGTACCCCCGCGAAGATATTGTCGAACTCCGCAGCCGCTTTGCAATGTTAGAATCTACAGTTAGGGATTTGACCAATCAATTAAGTCCAGACAATCCGAATTCGTGGGTAGCTGTGCAAAATCGGGAACGGGAAGCTATCAGAAGAGAATTAACTACTGTATCCGCCTCTCTACAATCTTTGCAAGCAACAAATCAGGCAGAACACACTAAACTCGCCAGAGATGCAGAAAGTGCGATCGCCCAACTCACCGATGACGGACAATTTCTCAACCACGTCCGCGAAATCATCCGCTTCTTTAAAGAATCGTAAAGTCCGACGATTTTAGATTAAACGATTGAATAATTGGGAATGACTGATGACTATCGAGCTTGAGATCTGGCCTACCGTAAAATTCTGGTTCTAAACTGCTATCATGAGTCATTAGTACAATTCCCAATCCTCAACCTGCAATTGCCACTTCCCTATCTTTAGATAGATGCCAAATAGTCGCAGATAGTAAAAATTTAAATAAAAACAGAATTTTATCAGTCTTCAGGAAGAGTCCATCAAGGTATTTTCCCTCACAGCAATTTTTCGCAAACTATAACCAAAGATAGTTTGTGAATGAGCTAGCTTTCGCCTAATATTTAAACATAGCGCAAAGACCTTTTTGAAAATATAACTCAGGAATAAATCATGACTAATCGTCAACCAATACCCCCCAAAGAAGAAGTTAGCAAATCAACACCGGCCGACGAACAAATCGAAGCCAATATGGAAGCGCCCCACTACGACAGGGGCATTACTCCTGCTGAGACAGCAGCACGGCAAGAACGGGAAGGCGCTAATTTCATGCACACCACCAACGAAGGGAAGCAGAAAAGTGCAAAAACTGATGACCAAACCGATGACGAAAGCATTCACACCACCGATGGTTATACGGTAGACAAAGAAGGCCTGGTTAACAATTACGCGATCGAACCGGAAATGTACATCAACGAACCGGGCGATTTGAGAGAAAAAGAGGAAGCTGAAGCCGCAGAACGCGCTCGAATTCTCGCAGAAGTGAAAGATAAAAAAGGCGAGGAAGGAAAATTGACAATGGATGCAGACACCCGCGGCAAAGGGCCGGGTATTATCTAGATTGTGTGGTTGGTAGTTGCGTTTCAGCGCGCGAGGTTGCAACGGCCGAAAACAGGGGCGGGTTTTTATAGTTCCGGCATTTATCGATCGATATTTCCGGTACAACCCGCCCCTATTTTCTTTTCCACATCTGTTTTTTGAGTTGAGAGGTTAGATCGTACATCTCTCAATTACCGTATCAATTGCCACGTTTTCAGACCCAGCTCAAAAACGCCTTAAAATTCCTCAAGCTTTAACATTTTCCCTCAGCCAATTAAACTTAGCCTCAGCCAGCGCCAAATTTTCCAGAACGTTAGGATTGATATCCTCTCGTTCAAATTCTGGTTGATCTAATTCAATATTGCGACCGTATTCTATATGTCTGATCGTACCGCGCATCCTGTCTGCCAGACACAGTGAAATTCCATAATAAAAGCGGGAAGCAAAGCCCATATCGTTTTGAAGTTTGATTACTAACTGCCGCCTAGGAATTGCCAGCAAGTGAGTTTCTTCGATCGCCTTCACCGTTGCTAAAGGAGGGCGAGCGTCAATGAAAGAGACTTCTCCCACCAGTTCTCCGCTGGCTATTTTAGCGATTTCTCTAGTCCGCTCAGCCTCGATCAAAACGCTCAAACTCCCCTTCAAAACAATGTAGAGCGCATCTATCTGCCTCCCTTCATGGATCAAAATCCCGCCGGGATCAAGAACTTCCTTTTTGCCTTTTTGGACGATCCAGTTGATATCGTCATTATTTAACTGGCTCAAAATAAAAAGTGCTTTTTTTCTGCTGCTGTCGGCCATAAGTTTTAGCTCTCGATCGCTTCTTCTTTATATAAAATTTAGATGGCGCGCGATCGCCACTTCTTCCGAAGCAGTCCTCGCTCAATACAGTTTTTTTATCCTGTCTAACTTCTTCGCAAAACCCATATCGGGCAGGCTTTGCCCATAGCAGATGAATCACGCTGAAATATAATCTCTCAATACTAGCATTTGTTAAACAATCTTTTTTAACTCGATCGACCTCAAAAAACTCGTGTAAAATTCGCGTCTCAAAAGCAATTGGGTTCACCCGCCCAGCTTTGCTGCGGGATGGGGCGCGGTAGACAATGCTCCGCGCCCAGTCTTGCTCACTAAATCGATCGCAAATCAGGATAGCCCGCCAACATATCGTCAGCAGTCAGAGTGTCCCCGTTGGCTTGAGGAGTCCACAGCACCTCAATTGCCAGCAACTGCTCGCTCGATACTCCCCCAATCTGGCGCAAAGCTTGGCGCAAATCTTCAGAATTTTTCACGGCTGGCAATTGCAATTTACCTTGAGTACCGACAATCACCGTCACCACAATATATTCCCCGGGATCTGAATTCAAATCAGAAGCAACCAGCGCACCATTTTCCTGCAAACCAGGCAGGATTTTGCTGCTCCCTGCTTGTCGGAGCTGGTTGTTATAATTCGAGAGCGTTTCTTCAGTAAATTTGCTGCGTTCTGCCAAAGAAAATTGATTAAACTTAGCTTCGGCTGCTTCCAAGCGAGTTTGCACAGATTCAGCGCCCGCGTAAGCCCAGTATTCAGGATGCCGCAGCAGCGCCAGGGTAGATTCTTGCAGCACTTGAGCACGACCTGCTGCGGTATCGGTATCCGCTTTTAGCGCTAGAGAGTCGAGTTCGGCTTGCAAACCGCGGGCCTCTGCTAGCAAACCGACTTGCAAGCGGGCGACAGATACAGTGGTAGTAGGGGCGCTGTTGCCGAGTTCGTCAGTTCCACCCCCGGCGCGGCGGAAGCTTTGGACGAGGAAATTAGCAATCGAGATAAAAATCAAAATCGAGAACAGGCCGCCAAACCCGCCCCCAAAGCCAAAAAACGGCAGCAAGAACGGGAAACCGAAGCCACCGCCAAAGCCGCCGCCCGGGTAGTAGCCTCCTCCCGACGGCGCGTAAGTGCGACTCGGGGATGAGTAACTGCGCGCTGGAGCACTAAAAGATCCGCCGCCGATGCGTCCTCCGCTGCGGGCAGCCAGAGCTCCATCAGCGTTACCGAGGGCTAGCGTCAGTACCAGACCGATCGCGAATAGTGGTTTCAAAAGGGGTTTGATCTTTGAAATTAGTTGCTTGTACATAAGACCGTTACTATTCGATACATTTATAATTTACAGTCTATCCTCGCTTCTGGGCAGCCTGGTTATAGGTATGAAGCCAGCGAGATATCCGTACTAACCGAGCCCACAAGCAGCGTTAGGGCTGAGTCTGGGAACGGGAAAGGCTAGAAATGACTGGCATTCCTGACTACGAACAATGGACATCCCGGGTTTTACAGAAGTTTACTTAAGTCCAGAGCGATCGGCCAACAATAAGCTCTAGACTTTTAAAGAAACGCCGCGAGTCCTCACAAACAGGGCTTTATCTACCGTAAAAAAAACATTATGTTTCCAACTCACCGCCCCCGCCGCCTCCGCAACCATCCCCAACTCCGCCGGATGGTACGGGAAAATATCTTGACAACGAGCGATTTAATTTACCCCCTATTTGCCGTACCGGGGGAAGCTTTTGCTAAAGAAGTCACATCGATGCCGGGAGTTTACCAGCTATCGGTAGACAAAATAGTAGAAGAAGCAAAAGAAGTCTACGACCTCGGCATTCCCGCTATTATTTTATTCGGCATTCCCGCAGATAAAGACACAGACGCGACAGGTGCTTGGCACGACTGCGGCATCGTCCAACAAGCGACGGAAGCAGTTAAAAAAGCCGTACCAGATTTAATCGTCATCGTCGATACTTGTCTGTGCGAATATACCAGTCACGGTCACTGCGGCTATTTGGAAGTCGGAGATTTAAGCGGCCGCGTCTTGAACGATCCCACACTAGAATTGCTGAAGAAAACCGCAATTGCTCAAGCTAAAGCTGGTGCAGATATTATCGCGCCTTCGGGAATGATGGACGGTTTTGTCGGAGCAATTCGCCAAGGACTGGACTCTGCTGGATTTGAAGATATTCCCATCATGTCTTACGCGGCAAAATACGCCTCAGCTTATTATGGCCCGTTCCGGGATGCGGCTGATTCTGCTCCGCAATTTGGCGATCGACGCACCTATCAAATGGACCCAGGAAACGGTCGCGAAGCTCTCAAAGAAATTGCCCTCGACATTGCCGAAGGCGCAGATATGCTCATGGTTAAACCCGCTTTAGCTTATATGGATATCATCTGGCGCGTGAAGGAAGCAACTAACCTGCCAGTTGCTGCTTACAACGTTTCTGGGGAATATGCGATGGTGAAAGCCGCCGCCCTCAACGGTTGGATAGATGAAGAAAGAGTAGTGATGGAAACTTTGACAGGATTCAAGCGTGCTGGTACTGATTTGATTTTGACTTATCACGCCAAAGACGCCGCCCGCTGGCTGCAAAACTAGATTCACTCGATTAGAAATTAGAGATTAAAGAATTGACTCCACAGCACAATCTTCGGATATTTTCGTGGAGTCAATACCTCTCTCGATAGATGATTTTTGAGCAATTAGGCAACACACTAGCTATCGCTTACGCTTAGCAATAAACGACGCCTCGAAACCTGGTTTTTAGAGTTTCGGTGGGCTGTAACGAAATAGACGTGAGAAAAAACCAGGTTTCTCTGTAGGCAAACTCCAAACCCCCTAACAAATCAGTCATTCCCCATCTAAAATCTCAAATCTCACATCTCAAATAGTATGAGTTATAAGTTGGGAATTTTGACTCAAAGACTTTTTTACAAAATTTACCCCAAAAAGTATTAATAATCACCGAAATTATTTAGAAAATATGTATAACTAAAAATAGTTTTGTAAATCGGGAATTCAATCATTGATTGTTCCCAAGCAAAATTAACTATACCGGCTAAGACAGTAAAAGTAACACAGTTTAGATACAACTTGAAGGCAGATTGAGCATGACATCAACGACTAGGGATTCCAGTCACATTCAATTTTGTATAGGTCGCGATCGCGCCGACATCGCACAGATCCAAGAACTATTTAAAGCCGCCGCCTTTTGGGCGAGGGAACGCAAGATAGAAGATTGGGAAATTGCGATCGCCAACAGCGAACCAGTTGTTACAGTTTGGGACGGCTCACGGGCGATCGGCTTTGCCAGAGCCACCTCAGATGGGATCTATCGAGCCACCATCTGGGATGTCGCCATTCACCCGGATTACCAAGGTGCAGGACTCGGGCGCAAATTAGTGCAAACCGTCTTGAGTCACCCTCGGATGTGCCGAGTAGAGCGAGTTTACCTGATGACAACTTACAAACAAAGCTTTTACGAGCGCATCGGTTTTCAGCAAAATGCTAGCACCACAATGGTACTTGAAAATCAGCTTCTCGAAGAGAATCTCGAATTAGAAATTAGCAACGGCGAATTGCTAACTGCTAATTGTTAAATAATCACAAGATTGGCATCAAAATCTATAATATGTAGGGTGCGTCAGGGCGCACCTTACTCCCTATAAATACTTTCCTTCTTTCATCTTCCCTTTTCCATCTTCTCGCCCTCAGTTAAATCAGTTAAATCCCTTGCCCTCTTCCTCACCTGCGTTACATCCCGTACATTGCGCGTGGCCCAACTTTCTTCATCAGAAAGTTGCCAAAGGAATAGAACACTGAGTCCGGTTAAAATTGCACTCTTCGGACTCCGAAGGCACAGCCAGAACCTCCAACTTTCCGCTCATCAAACTTAAAAGAGTCTGATTCATCAATAACCTCATTCCAGAAGACACCTGAGAATTATCGCTGCTCTTAGTAACATCACACTCCAAATCGTGCTTCAGCAAATCCCAAGACTCACTCCAAGCACTGACTGAACGCTGATCGTCCACCCAAATGTGAACGTATCCAGATTCCGGCGAAGCATGGGCAGACACCGAAATACTCCCCTCCTCCATCTGAGCAACAGCAGTATCTACCAAATTGACTAAAACCTGCCTAAACCTCGGCAAATCTGCCAATACATAAATCCCCGGATCTGGCGGCAATATCTCCAAACGAATGCCGCGATTAGCAGCTTGCAAGTAAGTTAAATCATCAACCTCGTCAAGAACCTTAGCTAACTGAATCGGCTCAATATCCATGCTTTCAGTGCCGTGTTCAGTTTTAGCAACAGAGATAATTTCATCTATTAATTTCACCAGCTTGAGTGCCGCGGCGTGAGCTTGCTCGACAAACTCTCGTTCCTCAGCAGGATCGTCGCACAAATCCGAGAGAATTAATTGCAGCGTACCAATCATAGTGCTCAGGGGCGATCGCAACTCGTGAGAAGTTCGAGCCAAAAAACCCGCCTTAAATTGGCTCATCTCCGATGCCATCTGATAAGCCAATTGAGTTTGCTTAAGTTGCTCGGAAAGGGCATCAAACTTCTCTAAGTGAATTTCTTGAGGAGGTGGGGCTACTTTGGGCGCCGGTTCGGGCTGTTGCGAGCTTTTTTGCCGCAGGCGCCAAATCAAACTGCTTCCCAAACCCAGCCCCAGTCCCATACCTAAATATATAAAGTTGCTCCAGCCGATCGGCGCCATATTGCTTTGCCTTGGAGTTTAGCTTTTAGCATTCTAACTCGATCGCGCCTTGTCGCAATATTTCCCACTCGCTGCCCGTCCATTTAGCCACAGTCGAAGGCAAACTCGAAGCTGTTGTCGCTTTTGCTAATTCAGAAGGAACTAATGTCAAGACTTGCGGAAACAGAGCCTCAATTTCTGCCACTGACTCCAGAGGCGGCTGACCGGATAAATTGGCACTGGTGGTAGCCAAAGGGCCTGTCTGCTCTAGAATCTTTAGGGCAAGGGGAAGATTAGGCACTCGTATTCCGATTGTACTCGGGTCGATGGGATTCATCGCCGCCGGGACTTTTGGCGAAGCCGGCAGCACCAAAGTTAATGCCCCCGGCCAATAGGATTCGGCTACTTGCTGCCACAATTTTAACTCTGCTGGACTTCCCTGCACGTAGGGCCACAAGGCCTGGGCTGATGCGGCCATCAAAATCAGCGGTTTGTCTTGACTGCGACGTTTAGCTGCAAAAATCAACTCCGAGCGATCGGGACGCGCAGCCAAAGCGGGTACAGTATCTGTAGGAAAACTGACGATATAATTACCAGAAATTGCCCCTTGAATCAAGGAGTCGATCGAAACTTGCGCCATTCGATTTTAGATTTTAGATTTTAGATTTTAGATTGAGGAATTGCGCCTGCATTTTCTTGAAATAATTATAGCCGCTTTTCCCAATCTTGTTGTGCAGCAATTTTTTGAAATCCGACAATTGCTCTGCACCGCTGAATGCACGCTTGGCAACTTTAATAAACTTCGAGTCTGAGACAGGATACAGAGACGGCATCGGATAAATTACTAATAAATTTATGGCTTCAATAAAGAATTTAAAAGATTCCCATTTAAAACTCCCTCTCCTTAAATATAAATTTTTATGACAACTTTCAACATTTCTGAGAAGCTGTAGATTAATATAATAAGCATAAAAAAGTTATCTTTGGGAAAAAATCAGCTCTATCATAAAATTAACGGAGAGAGAAAAAATATGGACCCAATTACTACAGCATTTGTGACCGCTCTCGCTAAAGATGCGATCAAAGATGGTTACTAAGCTCTAAAAAAAGCCTTAAAAAATAAATTTGGCGATGAAAGTGATGTAGTCAATGCAGTTGAGCAATTACAGAACAAGCCCGACTCCGAAGGTCGGAAAGCTATGCTAGAGGAAGAAGTTGAAAATGTGAAGGTTAATGATGACCCTGAGATTGTTAAATTAGCTCAAGATTTTCTCAAGCAACTTAAAGAACAACCAGGTGGACAACAGGTTATTACCCCGAATATTAGCAATGTTAAATATGGAGCAACTTCTGGTTCTGGTAATGCAAGTATCAGCAATATCACTGAGCAGCGTACATCGAAAGATAACTAACACTATACTTGAATAAGTCAGAATTTGGGTATGTCTGAAAAACAAGAAATTCAGCAAATTGTTACAGACTCAGAATATGCGGCTACATCTGCAACGGGTGATGCAGTTATTACTATCACCAATTACTACTACCGAGAAGACATCAAAGTAACACCTGTTTCTCCTGATGATACAGATGAAATTCTCCCCTGTCCCTATCGCGGCTTATTTCACTTTGGTCCCGATGATGCCGAGTTTTTCTTTGGTCGTGAAGTCTTTGT
The DNA here is from genome assembly GCF_036701145.1 of Microcoleus sp. Pol17C6. NCBI lineage: Bacteria > Bacillati > Cyanobacteriota > Cyanophyceae > Oscillatoriales > Microcoleaceae > Microcoleus > Microcoleus sp. Pol17C6. Next base: position 56,512 of record NZ_JAUBQH010000032.1, on the reverse strand, counting down.
AACAGAACTCTTTCAGGGAACTCAAAACCGTAACTTTATTCCCGTTTTAGGTGCATCTGGAAGTGGGAAATCTTCTGTAGTATTGGCGGGACTTGTACCCAACCTACAACAAAAAGGTCATTGGAAATTTACTCATTTTCGTCCGGGAAATGACCCTTTTCATGCTTTAGCTTTAGCACTGGTTCCCCTTTATACGCCAGAACTTGATGCCACAGATCGCATTGCCCAAGCTCGCAAGTTAGCAGGCTACTTTCGAGGTGGTACACTTCCTCTGGCTGATGTTTTTGCCCAGATTCAACAAAATCATCCTAATGATCGCGTCTTATTAATTGCGGATCAATTTGAGGAGCTATACACTCTCTGTAGTGATGATACAGTTCGCCGCAGTTTCCTCGATATTTTATTAGCTAGTTTTCCTGCTACTAATTCCCAGTTATCTAGTACGGTATTGGTGGCAACAATGCGGGCGGATTTTTTGGGAAATGCTCTTTCCTATCGTCCTTTTGCGGATTTATTGCAAAATGCGGATATTAAATTAGGAGCAATGAATCGTGAGGAGCTCTCACAGGTGATTGAAAAACCTGCTGATAAATTAGGGGTAAAATTTGCCGACGGGTTAGTGAAACGCATCCTTGATGGTGTCGAAAATGAACCGGGAAATTTACCATTATTAGAGTTTGCTTTGACCGAGTTGTGGAAGCGGCGTAAAGGAAAAGAATTAACTCATGCTGCTTATGAGGAAATTGGCGAGGTGCAAGGTGCTTTAACGACTTATGCTAATGCTCAATATCAACTGTTGAATCCCTCTGAGCAAAAACAGGTACAACGGATTTTTGTGCAATTAGTGCGTCCGGGTGAGGGTGCAGAAGATACGCGGCGAATGGCATTAAAAGCAGAATTGGGCGAGCAAAGTTGGTCATTAGTCAAACAACTTGCTGATGCTCGGTTAGTGGTAACGAGTCAGAATTCTGCAAGTATTGAGACAGTCGAGGTTGTCCATGAAGCGCTGATTAAAAATTGGGGTACACTGCGACAATGGATGTCAGCAGACCGAGATTTTCGCTCTTGGCAAGAGCGGCTACGGGCGGCTATGCAACAATGGCAAGAGGCGCAACAGGATGAGGGGGCGTTGTTACGAGGCGTGCCATTGGTAGTGGCGGAAAGTTGGTTGCAAAAGCGCTCAGATGAACTGAGTTCAGGAGAGCGAGAGTTTATTCAGAACAGTGTAATACTTCGAGAACGGGAAAAACAACAAGAGAAACGCCTCAGACAGCGGATCGTTTTAGGGTTAAGTGGTGGCTTAATCGGTGCTTTAAGTCTAGCAGGGTTCGCCGGCTGGCAATGGCGACAAGCCGAAATTACGAAAAGCGATGTCATCGTTGGCTCTGCCAAGATATTTTTCAGCCAAGGAAAAGGGTTGGATGCGCTGATGGAAAGTTTACGGGCAGGAGTATTACTCCAACCTCTCAAAGCCAAACCCTCAATAGAGTTGGTAGGTGCTTTGCAACAAGCAGTTTCAGAGGTAAGAGAACGTAACCGCTTGGAAACCCATAGCGATGGGGTTACGAGTGTGAGTTTCAGCCCCGATGGTAAAACCTTGGCTTCTGCCAGTATTGACAAGACCATCAAACTCTGGGATGTCACCACTGGCAAGCAAATCCGCACTCTCCAGGGGCATAGCGATGTGGTTTGGAGTGTGAGTTTCAGCCCCGATGGCAAAACCTTGGCTTCTGCCAGTGATGACAAGACTATCAAACTCTGGGATGTCACCACTGGCAAGCAAATCCGCACTCTCCAGGGGCATAGCTATCGGGTTACGAGTGTGAGTTTCAGCCCCGATGGTAAAACCTTGGCTTCTGGCAGTATTGACAAGACCATCAAACTTTGGGATGTCACCACTGGCAAGCAAATCCGCACTCTCCAGGGGCATAGCGATGTGGTTTGGAGTGTGAGTTTCAGCCCCGATGGCAAAACCTTGGCTTCTGCCAGTGAGGACAAGACCATCAAACTCTGGGATGTCACCACTGGCAAGCAAATCCGCACTCTCCAGGGGCATAGCTATCGGGTTTGGAGTGTGAGTTTCAGCCCCGATGGCAAAACCTTGGCTTCTGCCAGTGGGGACAACACCATCAAACTCTGGGATGTCACCATTGGCGAGGAAATCCGCACTTGGCAAAGCAGTTCGGTTATGAGTGTGAGTTTCAGCCCCGATGGCAAAACCTTGGCTTCTGCCAGTGAGGACAAGACCATCAAACTCTGGGAGGTCACCACTGGCGAGGAAATCCGCACTCTCCAGGGGCATAGCAGTTTGGTTAGGAGTGTCAGTTTTAGCCCCGATGGTCAAACCTTGGCTTCTGCCAGTGATGACAAGACCATCAAACTCTGGGATGTCACCACTGGCAAGCAAATCCCCACTCTCCAGGGGCAAAGCAGTTGGCTTTGGAGTGTGAGTTTCAGCCCCGATGGTAAAACCTTGGCTTCTGCCAGTCAGGACAAGACCATCAAACTCTGGGATGTCACCACTGGCGAGGAAATCCGCACTCTCCAGGGGCATAGCGATGTGGTTTGGAGTGTCAGTTTCAGCCCCGATGGCAAAACCTTGGCTTCTGCCAGTATTGACAAGACCATCAAACTCTGGGATGTCACCACTGGCAAGCAAATCCGCACTCTCCAGGGGCATAGCGATGTGGTTTGGAGTGTGAGTTTCAGCCCCGATGGCAAAACCTTGGCTTCTGCCAGTGAGGACAAGACCATCAAACTCTGGGATGTCACCACTGGCAAGCAAATCCGCACTCT
>NZ_JAUBQH010000032.1:0-53616 GCF_036701145.1 Microcoleus sp. Pol17C6 | reverse complement strand
CTGCCAGTCGGGACAAGACCATCAAACTCTGGGATGTCACCACTGGCAAGCAAATCCGCACTCTCCAGGGGCATAGCGAGGTGGTTACGAGTGTCAGTTTCAGCCCCGATGGCAGAACCTTGGCTTCTGCCAGTTATGACGAGACCATCAAACTCTGGGATGTCACCACTGGCAAGCAAATCCGCACTCTCCAGGGGCATAGCAGTTGGGTTAGGAGTGTCAGTTTCAGCCCAGATGGCAAAACCTTGGGTTCTGGCAGTGATGACAACACCATCAAACTCTGGGATGTCACCACTGGCAAGCAAATCCGCAATCTCCAGGGGCATAGCAGTTTGGTTTATAGTGTCAGTTTCAGCCCCGATGGTCAAACCTTGGCTTCTGCCAGTGAGGACAACACCATCAAACTCTGGGATGTCACCACTGGCAAGCAAATCCCCACTCTCCAGGGGCATAGCTTTCAGGTTTGGAGTGTCAGTTTCAGCCCCGATGGTAAAACCTTGGCTTCTGGCAGTGATGACAAGACCATCAAACTCTGGGATGTCACTACTGGCCAGGAAATCCGCACTCTCCAAGGGCATAGCGAGGTGGTTATGAGTGTCAGTTTCAGCCCCGATGGTCAAACCTTGGCTTCTGCCAGTCAGGACAACACCATCAAACTCTGGGAGGTCACCACTGGCAAGCAAATCCGCACTCTCCAGGGGCATAGCCGTTGGGTTTGGAGTGTCAGTTTCAGCCCCGATGGTCAAACCTTGGCTTCTGCCAGTCAGGACGAGACAGTGATTTTGTGGAATTTGAATTTTGACGATTTACTGGTGCGCGGTTGCGATAAGGTGCGGGTTTATTTGCAGAACCCCAGCGCAAATATCAGCGAAAGTGACAGACATCTATGTGATGGTATTGGTACTGGGAAAAGTCAGAAATGATGCTTCCATTTATGATAGCAACTCCTTCTTACTGCTTTCCCAACTAGATCTCGGAAAATCAAGCAACAATGCACATTCGATAAATTCTCTATTTGCTTGCCTTGATCCCTAACGTCGATAAGCTAAGGCAAAGCGATCGATTCCTGCTAAATCAGAAAATATCTGAACTTCACCGTAACTTCCGTGACTTTGCAGCATATCAGCTACCGCCTCAGCTTGTCCCGCCATCATCTCCACCAACCAAACTCCCCCGGATTCTAAATAATCGGGAGCCGTTTCTACCAAATGCCGGATGCAATCTAACCCGTCAAAGCCGCCGTCTAAGGCCAGATGAGGTTCGTGCTTCAAAACTTCCGGTTGCAGAGTCAGCACCGTGCTGCTGGGGATGTAAGGCGGGTTAGACACCATGCCGCTGACTTGACCTTTGAGAAATGCTAGCGGTTCCCACCACAAACCTTGATAAAAATTAATTCGCGATCCAAAACCCAAATTCTCAGCATTCAGTCGAGCAACTGCCAAAGCTTCCGAACTGCAATCTACTGCATAAACCGTAGCATTTGTCAACGCAGAAGCCAACCCGATCGCGATCGCCCCGCTGCCCGTCCCCAAATCCACCCAATGCGATTTGGCAAATTCTCCCCCCCGAAGTTCGGAGAAGTTTAAATCTTCTCCCCCCCTTAGTAAGGGGGGGTTGGGGGGAGTAAATTTTTGATTGATATTTTCGGCTTCTAAACGGCTTTTAACAGCTTCTACAGCCAAATCGATCAGCAATTCCGTTTCAGGACGCGGAATTAGCACCGCCGGCGTTACTTTGAGCGAAAAATGCCGCCAATGTGCAACTCCCGTTAAATACTGCACCGGCACCCGTTCCTGCAAGCGCTGCTGCCACAATTGAGCAAGTTCAGATAAAGACAACTTTAATTCTATTTTTGGCAAATCTTTAAACGATTCCAAACGCAGAGCCAACCTATCCAAACCCGCCAGCTCTTGCAGAAGCCAGTCGATTTCTGCTAGGGGAATGTCATAGGATCTCGCCTCGGTTTTAGCTTGATTCATCCACTGCCAAACCTCTAAACCCGAAACTAACATAAGGCTTCGTAATAATTGCTAATTGCTAATTGCTAATTGTTAATTGCTAATTTCTAATTCGTAAATAGTAGGTTGAGTCGAGAAACCCAACCTACTAATCAATGACTGAGAACTGATGACTAATGACTGATGAGTGCTGGCTAACTATTAGCGAGCCGGTCGAGCTGGAGCCGGAGAGGCTGGAGCCGGCCGAGCTGGAGCCGGAGCAACCTGTGGATTTTGGCCCGCACCAGCAGGTTGGAGCGATCGCACAAATTCCAGGGACTCCCGCGACGGAATCAACATCATTTGGGTCAAAAACGGGTCGTTCTCAGTACGCAAAGCTTCCAAAACGCTCTCCAAGTTCACCACCTCAATCTTAATTGTGGCAGTCACGTTCGGCTGCTGCTGCTTAAAACGATCGACCATTCCCTGCAAATCCTCCTTGTTAAAAAACAAGGGAATCACCTCTTGTTGACCCCGCTGAATCGTCAAATAACCATTTTCCGCGCCGCCTCTGGCCAAAAACAGAGGTACACCGTTGAACTCGTTAACTTGTTGACCAGTCTGCTGAAGTACAGTTTTAGCCGACTGCACCTGCTGCGGAGCCGGAACGAAAGCAAATTGCACCTCCTCCGGCTTGCCTTTATTTGCTTGAGTGATCTGATAAATTTCCCCCAGCGACACCGGCATCACGCGCACCGACGCCGCCAACTGAGGATTTTTGGTTTTCAGTTGATCCACAAAAGCTTGAGCATCTTTCTGGCTGATGAAAATTCCCGCCACCGAAGCATTACCAGTTTGACCCTGACCCTGCTTGGGAACAGAAGCGACCAGGGGCGCACCCTGAGCGTCTGTAATCGTAAATACCGGCACCGATCGCAATTTTTCCAAAATTTGCGGCTCCGGCAGTGCCAGTGCAGACATCTTGCCAATTGGGGAGGGGCCCAGCAGAGTGCTGCCGACAATTCCCAATATTGCGCCCAAACGAACTAATGATTTCATGTTTTTTCCATCAGGAGCGATCCTGAAACACATTAACGCAAAGACTGGCGACTTAACACGATCGGCAAAAACTGCCTCAATTTGTTTTCATTTTTACGAAATGTAAACATCAGAGACAGTTCTGCTTCAATCTATTATTTAACATTATGCGATCGGGATGACAGGATTTGAACCTGCGACATCCTGCTCCCAAAGCAGGCGCGCTACCAAGCTGCGCTACATCCCGGTGGTATAGTTAGCTAACCTCTAACCATTAACACACAAAACCGCTTGCTTGTCAAGCTTTATTAAATATTTAGCTCTCGATGCAGCTAAGGCGAAGTTTTTTTCAGGTTGTCCGGTTTGACCCCACCCAAAAACCGATACCAGCCCCTGACTCCTATCGTGCTCGGCTCAAATCGACTGACAATACTTGCACAGCTTCATAACCGCCCTGATGCCGAGATACATCCACGGGTAACTGACCGCAGCGCACAGGTGCATTCAGTGTTGTCAGCGTCAATATTGTATTGTATGTCCTCAACAAATCAACGCCGACCTGCACCTCGCTTGCTAATCTGGATACCAAAACATACCTTTAATCCCCTCTGGATCGGACATAAAGCCCAAATTGCGGTAAAAGTCCACCACTTGAGGGTCAGCAAATAAGGTAATGTTGCTGATATCTTCACTGCGGAGTTTTTTAATGATGTATTTCATCAGCGCCTTGCCCATGCCCTTGCCCTGGTAGTCGGGATGAACTACCACATCCCAAAGCGTGGCATTAAAAGCATGGTCTGAAGTCGCTCTGGCGAAACCCACCAGCCGTCGCTGGCTGCCCCGCATCTCCCACATAGAGACGACTAGGAAGCTGTGCTGAATAGCTTTTTTGACTTTACGCAGGGGACGGCGGGACCAACCCACTGCATTACAAAGTTCTTCGAGTTCGTAGAGGTCAATGTCCCGATCGCAACTGAAAAAGATGCGAGCGTTGCCGCTGGCGGGTTTGCGAAACGTTGGGGAAAGCGGATCGCCTAACCCAACAGCCACATCTTCCTCAAAATCCGCTGTTTGGGGTACAGAGGCAGACTCAGAACTACTAAATAAGTTTTTCCAAAAACCCATGCAGGCGCGGTTAAGGTAGTAGAAGTTGGACGACGAGAAAGAGAACCCGACAGATAAACCCACTCCGATCGGCGTAGGATCAATTGCCGGTAGCCTCTTGAGGAACAGTTTACGGTACACTCATCTTACGCCGAAAACAGGGATTTGTCGTCCAACATTGAGTCTGCGCTTTTTTGATTCTGTCAAGTTTGGTAGAACTGTTCTGCTAGCCAGTGCCCGGACAACCCGCTTTTAAGGTAAAATTTGTTGCCGAACCAGGACTGAGGCATTTTGGGAAATGCTTCTTTTGAGTGCCGCCGATCGCGCCGGAACTTATACCCTTGGTGGGAAATACCACTGGAATGGCGCAACGGTGACATTCTCGTGATAAGTTCTCAGACAGATTTGACTTTTGCTTTTAGTGAGGAGACGGGCACAATTTAAGTCGAATCGTCGAATCGAAAATCCCATTGCCATAAGGCATGGAAGAGTCAATACCTCGTATATCTCCCGCACCTTCTCCTCAATTATGGCTTCGGGTTTAAAACCATCTACACTAGAACTCCTCAAGCGCTTTAACCGAGCGTTTCCGCAGTTTTATGAGCAATTTGTCAGCAGCGAAATCCAGTTGCAAAACCTCAAATTAGCTTACCAGCTTTACAAAACTCGGCAAGCAGTCATCGAAATCCGAGCCGAAGGTAACAAAAGTGCCCTGCATTTTGCTTACCGGAACCAGTCTTTTCTACTGAGCGATATTTTTGGAGTGCTCGCGGCCTACGGACTGACAATTCACAGTCTGAGTCTGTACGGTCAAATTTACCCGCCCATGCTGGTATTTATCAAATTGGTCGTATCTCGCGGTGGCAAGGTACTGGCAGATAAAACAGCAGAAAACGTCTGTAGAGCCGTTCGAGAGGCATTGGCGGGACATTTTGAGGTTGAAGAGATGTTGGCGGTGGAATTTAATTTAGACGCGGGTTTGGAAGATGTGGCAACTGAATTCTACGTCGATCCGGTTTTCCACTTGCCAGCTTTACTGATTGAAGCAGATAATCAACCTGGACTTTTTTACAAAGTTATGTATGCAATCTGGCAAGAGGATTTGTTGGTCGTAAATGCTAATTTGCTGGTTTGGCGGGGGCGAACTCGCCTAATTCTCTACTTGTTGGGGCCCAATGAAAGTTTAATTCCCGAATATCTGGGGCAGAAAATCGCTGAGGGGGTGCGACAAAGATTGCTGGGCGAGCGATTTTAGGGCAAGCTACCGATGATCCCTAAATAACTAGATTTCTATAAGTAGACATTAGTTTGCAAAAGTTTTCCAGTGAGATAGGATAAAAAGCTCGGCAAAATTGTTCCTACAAACGAGTGTAGATAGCGGTTCTCATAAACATGGGAGACGCACAAACGATATTGTCAAGCTTTTTAACTTTGATGGGTAATTCATCTACAAAATAACCACCATAATAGAAAAAACGTGCCAGATAAATAGGCGAGTTTAACAAGCAATAATCCGGAGTGTTTTTAGTTCCTACTCTGAAAACAGCGATTTTCCGTTGGTAGCTCGATTGCCTTGGAGCCTTAAAATCCTTCTTCTACGGTTGGCTATCAAAAACAGTCCGAAGTATTGAACAAGTGTTACTTTCGTTTAAGACGGAATTAAAACCTTCTAATAAACAGGTTTTAATTCCGTCAAGATTCTGGAGTAGCAAGACACGCTTACAATTGGGAGAACGGGATAATGCTGGAAATAGTGGCGTTGAGAGCAACGGAGCAAACCATAAAACTCCCTACACCGAGCGAATTACACAAACGCTTGGTAACAGGACTTAAAAGTTATTATCAGTGTTATTACAATCAATAATTGAAGTTTTAAAATTATCTATAATTTAGCAAGACTCCGGACAGTTTTTATATGAGCCAAGGGCTTATTCTGTAGGACTTCGCAGCCCCTGTGGATAATTAAATCAATGTCAGCTCTACCCGGAGTTGCATTTAATTGGACTTTATTTATGATCCTTGTGCTGTAAAGCTTGTAGTCTGGTTGCAAAAACTGTCCGCAGTATTGATTTAGCTATAATGAACTGAGTTAATAACCGCTTACAATAAGGATGTAGTCAGATTACAAACACCAAAATTTCCGATAAAAAAATCGCATAAAAGGGCAAGCTAGGCCCAGATTACCCGTGTAGTGGACAAAAATTTTGTAGCGTCACCTTAAGACCGCGCGTTGCAGCAGGAAGTAAGCGGTAAATCGATAAAGTTGAGTCTTTTTGGCTTACTTATAGCGCTTCTTGGGTATATGAGGTAAACAATTCAACTGAAAAAGCTTGAGAACACAGGGTTTCGGCGTACTCGCTCTTTCTGAGAAAGGCTATACATAGGTTTACATAGGTCTTATGGAGCGGATAAGATAAAAGTATGGCAACAATCGACATCCTAGGGGTTCGGCACGCTTACGATTTGACGGCTCCGACAGCAACTTCCCCGGTTCTGGTATTTGTCCACGGCTGGCTTTTAAGCCGCCACTACTGGCAACCTTTGACGGATCGCTTGGCATCAAACTATCAGTGCCTTACCTATGATTTGCGGGGGTTTGGCGATTCTCAATCGGACTCCGGCGACGATCGCCCATGTTCCGAACCGCTAAATTCCTGCTACACTCCCGCAGCTTACGCTCGCGATTTGGAACTTTTACTCGAAAAACTCGATATATCTTCTGCTTGGCTGGTGGGACACTCTCTCGGCGGTACGATCGCTCTATGGGGAGCCAGCAAATTGTCCGATCGCGTTAAAGGCGTGGTCTGCATCAATGCAGGGGGTGGCATCTATCTTAAGGAAGAATTTGAGCGGTTTCGAGCGGTCGGCAAGCAGCTAGTGACAATGCGCCCCGGCTGGCTGCCTCGCTTGCCGTTAGCAGATTACCTGTTTGCCCGCGATTCTGTAGCCCGCTCGATCGGCAGATCCTGGGGACGGCAGCGCTTAATAGATTTCGTGGGAGCTCATCCAGAGGCAGCTTTGGGGGCTTTGTTGGACTCCACCACAGAAGCGGAGATTCACCTATTGCCACAAATTGTCTCCCAACTCAAGCAACCTGTTTATTTTATTGCCGGTACTAAAGACAAAATTATGGAACCAAAATACGTGCTGCATTTGGCTAGCTTTCACTGGATGTTCCAAGGTTGTGGCGCAAATGTCCTTCAGCTTCCCGATTGTGGCCATTTGGCAATGGTGGAACAGCCGGATGCAGTGGCTAGTTACCTGCAAAATATTCTGAAAGAACACACTTAAAGGGCATTTGCTAAAGCGAAACCGAGGAATGGGGCATTGGGCAGATCTCCGGTTCGGGGAAGCTTCGCTTCCCAAATAGAAAGTTACAAGTTAAAAGTTAAAACATTTTTCCCTGTTCATTCCCTCAACATCGGCCCGTAAAATCACGTACACAATCCGTAAAATCCCGTACACAATCTGTTGCTGAACTTCCTTCACCTAAATCTGTTATCTTAAATAGATAACTCTGCCCGATCGCCCTTAAGGACAGAGCTTCTGACTCGATAGTGGCAAATTGTCTGAATACTAATTCTGCTTAAATATCTGTGCGCGTTAACCTCACCGATCGGCAACAACACATCCTTTGGGCAACGGTTCGCCACTACATAGCTACAGCGGAACCCGTTGGCTCAAAAGCTTTGGCTGACGAATTCAACCTCAGCGTCAGCCCAGCTACAATTCGCAATGCGATGGGGACTCTTGAAAAAGCTGGACTGCTTTATCAGCCCCACACTTCGGCAGGACGAGTCCCCTCTGACTCCGGCTACCGAATTTATGTAGACCAGTTGATTCAGCCGTCTGATACGCTGGCCCGCAAGGTGGAACAGGTACTAGACCAGCTCAATTGGTCGGACGGCCGCATGGACGCGGCACTCCGCGGCGCGGCTCAAATTCTGGCAACTATCAGCGGTTACATAGCAATGATCACCATACCGCAAACCAATATGGCTTGCTTGCGCCACTTGCAACTGGTGCAGCTAGAGCCGGGAAAGGTGATGCTGATCGTGGTGACGGATGCCTACGAAACTCAGTCGGTTTTGGTGCAGTTGCCTTTGGACGCAGAAGGTAACACGCCTGATGTCGAAATCGTCGATCGCCAATTGCAGATTTTGTCGAATTTTTTGAACAGCAAGTTGCGGGGACGATCGCTCTCGGAACTCTCGACTGTAGACTGGAGCGAGTTAGACCGGGACTTTGAACTGTACGCTGAGTGGATGGAAACCATGCTGACTGCTTTGAGCAGCCGCCAAAGCAATCCAACCTACACGCGGATTCTGATTGGCGGTTTAGCAGAAGCGCTGCGCTTGCCTGAGTTTTCGCAGTTGCAGCAAGTTCAAACCCTGGTGCAATTGCTCGAACAAGAGCAAGAACTGCTTTGGCCTTTGATTTTTGAATCGCCTGAGTTGGACATCCCCGGGAAGCGGGTAACGGTGCGTATTGGTTCGGAAAATTCTTTAGAACCAATTCGTGGCTGTACTTTGATTTCTTCGACTTACCGCCGGGGATCAGTGCCGGTTGGTAGTGTTGGGGTTTTGGGGCCGACGCGGATGGTTTATGAAAATGCGATCGCGGTAGTGGAAGCTGCGGCCGATTATTTGTCAGAAGCTATTGGCGGAAATCGAGTGAGTTTTCCTGATGGCGATCGAGGGCGATCGGATCATCCCTTGTTAGATGCACCCTAATGTGATAGCCCCAAGCTTAACGAGCTTGGGGTTTTATTGTCTGTGGACGTACTCGCAACCTTTATCAAGCGGGTTTTGTGACAAAAAACCCAGGCTTTTATCCCACATTCCGCACCCAGGGGTGTTACACAGTATAATTACGCAGAAAGCTAGATCTTTAAAGTAATAGATTATGTATTTAAAGAGTTATTTATCCGTTAATATACGTAAATTCTACTAAAATAGTAGAATTTATAGTTTTATTGCTGCCTCAAAATAAGTAAAAACCGATAGTGACAGTTGAGGGTGTCAAATATGGGTTTTATACTATTTTTGGGGTAAGAAACTAAAGCTTCGTGCTTGACAAGAGAGTTTCGTAAACAACCCGGTTTCTGCGTCCATTAGCGGCTCGGAAAGTGGCAGGAGTTACGGGGTAGCGACTTTCCAGCGATTGGTAGAAAAAGATTGCGATGGCGAGCGATCGCGCATTTACAGAAAGTGGTCGCCGAGGATTAGTCGAATGGCAGGTTTAGCAGCCCAAACGATGAGTTTTGTTGCAAACCGGGTGGGCGATCGCCCGCTCTAGGGATAGCTGCTGCGACAAATAAATTGAGGCGGCCCGAACCCCGCGATCGTCGATTCCCAAGGCAGCAGAATGTCAAAATATTAAGACATTTTAGAGAGTTCGTCAAAAACAACTAAAAAAGATTAGTGTTGATATGAAAGCAATATTTCTTTTGGGAATAGCCCGGGTTAAACAATTGCAAATAACTTGCAGTGAATTTGGCTTGATTGCCACTCCATAAAAAATTTAACCGCTGAGTTAAGATCGAAACGGAATTTAGGGAATTTTCTTTTAGCATTCAATGAAATCGACTGATAAAACTAAAAATACCTTTGCGATAACAACGCCTCTGTATTATGTAAACGATTTACCTCACGTTGGCAGTGCTTACACGACTATGGCTGCAGATGCCCTAGCCCGATTTGAGCGGCTGCGGGGCAAATCTGTTTTGCTGGTGACGGGGACCGACGAACACGGGCAGAAAATTCAGCGGACAGCCGAGAGTTTGGGACGATCGCCCCAAGCTCACTGCGATTCAGTGGTTCCGGCGTTTGAGGCGCTGTGGGAGCAACTCGACATCCAGTACGATCGCTTCATCCGCACAACTTCGCGGCGCCACGAGTACATTGTCAAAGAATTTTTCCAGCGGGTCTGGAACTCCGGCGACATCTACTTGAACCAGCAGCAAGGCTGGTACTGCGTCTCCTGTGAAGAATTCAAGGATGAACGGGAATTGTTGCCGGGAAATCGGTGCTCCGTCCACACCAGCAAGGAAGTTGAGTGGCGCGACGAGGAAAATTACTTTTTTCGCCTGTCGCGCTATCAAGACCAACTGCTGACCTTGTACGCAGAACGTCCCGACTTCATCGCGCCGGAAAGCCGACGCAACGAAGTGCTAAGTTTCGTCAACTCTGGACTGCAAGACTTTTCGATTTCTAGAGTGAATCTCGAATGGGGTCTGCCAATGCCAGTTGATCCCAGTCACAGCATCTACGTGTGGTTTGACGCTTTGCTGGGATACGTCACCGCCTTGCTAGATCCGGACAGCGACCCGATTTTGGAGAATGCTTTATCTAAATGGTGGCCGGTTGACTTGCACTTGATCGGCAAAGATATTCTTCGCTTCCACGCAGTTTACTGGCCGGCAATGCTGATGTCAGCGAATCTGCAGGTGCCGGGTCGCGTCTTCGCACACGGGTTTTTGACCAAAGACGGCAAAAAAATGGGGAAATCGGAGGGTAATACTTTAAACCCTGTCGAATTGGTCAATAAATACGGCGCTGACGCAGTGCGTTACTATTTCCTCAAAGAAATTGAGTTCGGAGAGGACGGCGATTTTAACGAAACTCGGTTTATCAATATATTGAATGCTGAGCTAGCAAATGATTTGGGAAATTTGCTTAACCGTACCCTAAACATGGCTCGAAAATATTGCGGTGGTTGCGTACCCAATGTGTTGGGAGAAAACATTGACGGCGACAACCTTCTCAAGGCTATGAGCCTGGATTTGGGCGCTCAAGTAACGGGTTTTTACGAAGAGTTGGCTTTTAGCAAGGCTTCCGAAGCCGTGCTTGCATTAGTTCGAGCCGGTAACAAGTTTATTGACGTGCAAGCACCTTGGAGTTTGTACAAGCAGGGACAGATAGAAAGTGTCGCACAAGTGCTATATTCTGTTCTGGAATCTGTTAGACTAGCATCTTACCTTTTATCGCCGATTATTCCAAATATCAGCAACGCTATCTATCAGCAGCTAGGTTTTTCAATTGACTTTAACGATCGAGTTACAGTTAACAGTTTAGCGAATTTTGCGGCTCATGCTACCTGGGGCGCTTTGCCGGCAAACCAAACTCTGGGGGAACCCCAACCTGTTTTTAAGCGGCTCGAACTGCTGTAAACAGTACCTTCATAGTTGGCAGCCACCGCTCTGGGTGTGATGACAGACTACGAATTAGCAGTTATTTCCTTACCAATCTTTCATAAAATTTGAGGCATAACAATCATGTTGAATAGAATAGAGAGCAACGACCTTTTTACGCCGGAACAGGTTCTAGAAAATCGTGGTAGAGTGGCAATTTTTATTGACGGTTCTAACCTTTTTTACGCGGCTTTGCAGTTAGGAATTGAGATTGATTACACTAAGCTGCTGTGCCGTTTAACTGCGGGTTCGCGGCTGCTGCGCTCTTTCTTCTACACGGGTGTCGATCGCACTAACGAGAAACAGCAGGGGTTTTTGCTGTGGATGCGCCGCAACGGCTACCGCGTGATTTCTAAGGATTTGGTACAGTTGCCTGACGGTTCTAAGAAGGCGAATTTGGATGTAGAAATCGCTGTGGATATGATGGCTTTAGTGGGGTCTTACGACACGGCGGTACTGGTGAGCGGTGACGGCGATTTGGCTTATGCTGTAGATGCTGTGAGCTATCGCGGTGTGCGGGTGGAGGTGGTGAGTTTGCGATCGATGACGAGCGACAGTTTGATTAATGTAGCCGATCGCTATATCGACCTGGAAATGATTAAGGACGACATCCAAAAAACATCGCGCCCTAATTATGCTTACCGCCCTTTGTCGGGTCTGAGCTTGATGGAGGAACACGACGACAGATAGGGATTTGGTAATGTGTAATTGGTAAGGGTTAATAGGTGATGATTAATGGGTTGAATTATTGAGAATTAGAAGTTAAAAATTTAGACAAAGCATGACACATTTTTAATTTTTGATTAAGTGTTTTTCACGACCCAATTATCAATTACCAATTCCCCATTCCTCATTCCCAATTACCGATTATCAATTCCCTATTCCCAATGATTCATCTAAAATCCCAAATTCCCAATCTCAACTCCCCAAAATTGAGGCTGCTATTTTTAGCCGTACTGATTTTGGGGATTGATGCTTGTGCGGTTCCGCAAGAGACTCAAAAGAACAAATTAGCTGAGGATCTCCAAACTGCTCAACAGTCAAACAGCACTTTAACTTTAAACAAAGTAACTCTAGAACAAGCAAACGAAAAGGGCGAGACGTTCTGGAAAGTCAACTCGCAAAATGCCGTTTACAGCAAAGACAAAAAAATAGTTAACGTTCAGAAACCTGTGGGCAAATTGTTTCAGGACGGCAAAGAAATTTACGATATTCAGGGAGAAACGGGGCAGGTATTTCAGGAAGGAAATCAGGTTTTTCTCAAAGGTAACATAGTCGCTAAAGACCTGAAAAATGGAGTGGTCTTGCGCGGAAATGAGTTGGAGTGGCGACCAAAGGAGGATGTTTTAGTTGTCCGTAACAATTTGACGGGAGAGAACAAACAGGTGACGGCTTCAGCGAAGGAAGCGCGGGTTTTCAGCAGGGCTAAGAGGATGGAGTTATTCGGTTCTGTGGTGGCGAATGTTAAAGATCCGGTTTTGCAATTGCGAACCGAGCACTTAGTGTGGTTTGTGGAGCAACAAAAGGTAAACAGCGACAAACCAACTCAAATTGACAGATACAAAGATAAAATAGTAACAGACAGCGGTTTTGCCGACCAAATAGATGTAGACTTAAAAACCAAGATTGCGACGCTGACAAAAAACGCTCAGTTGATGCCATCAGATCCGCCGCTGCAAATAGAAAGCAGTTTGATGAGTTGGAATTTTCCGGCGCAATCTGTGGTATCGCCCGGGCCTGTGAAGGTTTTTCACCGCGTGGAAAAGGTGACGATGACTGGGGATACGGGGCGGGGAGATTTAGATAAAAAAGTTTTTTATTTGACGGGAAATGTGGTAGGAATTGGTGAAAAACGTCAAGCTCAATTAAATACCGATCGCGTAACATGGTATTTAACTAATCAGACTTTTGATGCAGAAGGAAATGTGGTTTACAAGCAACTAAATCCGGTGTTTAATTTGACTGGGCCAAGGGCGGCGGGAGAGTTGAAAAATCAAACTGTGATTGTCAAAGGCGACGGTGGTGGCGGCCAAGTGGTTACGGAATTTGTACCGGACGAGTATAAGGGAACTTTGGGACAGTAGATGGGATTGCGATCGCAGATGTCGACAGATGATCCCTGATGAACGCAGATAAGAAGCTAGACAGAATTAATAGACCTCTTGCCAAAAAATATGTGTTATCCTTAAAAGTCTGCTCAAGTTTAGGTCAAACTTTGAATTATGGGGTTGATTGGCATCTCCTTAAACTTGCCCAGCCTGCTCGATCATAAAATTGGCTAAACTTTCAATAATAGCACCAAATTATTTTGCAAGAGGTCTAATTACACAAATAGGGAGCATCCCGCTTTTGCAAGTAGGCAAAAGTATGATAAAATCTTTCGCTTTATGGAAAAACCTAGACTTAGCTTCCCAAAAAAATCTGTTTTAGAGTCAATGAGCCATTTTATAGCAATTGAAAAATAGAGTATCTCAAGAGTTACAATAGTCCATAAATAATTTTGACGAACCCAACATGACGCCTGACGAACAAGCACGTTTACGATCTTCGTACTGCTGAAATCGCCAAAATTTTATACAAAAACACTCCCCCCGAGGCATTAGAGAGCCTGGAAACAATAGAAGGGCACCTGAGAAAACAATGGATAGAGATAGTGGGACCCCAAGTTGCTTTTTTTTTATCAAAGAAAGAACGGGAACAGACAAAAGACGTCCCCGAACAGTAAAAATCTGTGTGGGTGAGTTAAAAATTACCGAAAAACAAGCGGAACAATTAAACCTCAAAAAATCGACTCGCTTGGCCCCTTTTTTCGAGAAATGCTGTCTGCGACAAGTGGCAGTCTTATCCTATTCCAAGGCATCTAAAGAAATTGAGGTACAGACGGGAGTCAAGATAGGTCATACCACTTTACATAGATTGGTAGAAAACCAAGAGTGGGTCGAACCAGTAGCATTCACCCCAATTAAAGAAACCAGTGTGGATGGAGGGAAAGTGCGTGTTAGAGGACCAAAAGGGGAGGGTTCTCACTGGCTCGATTATAAAGCAGTTAGTCTTCATGACAGCTTTTATGCTGCATATTTTCTGGAAAATGAAGTGTTGATTGATTATGTCAATCGTCAGCCGTTAAATTCCCTACTGACTTGTTTAGGCGATGGACACGATGGAATTTGGAATATCATCGGTCAATTAAATCCGGATGGCAATCGCCGAGAAATCTTAGACTGGTATCATTTAGTAGAAAATTTGCACAAAGTAGGATGGTCTAAAAAACGGCTGTATAGAGCAAAAAAATTGTTGGGGCAAGGCCGTGTAGATGAAACGATTAAGTTGTTTGAGTTGTGCGGTCGCCGTCAGAGTACCAACTTTTGTAACTACATAACAAAACCTCGGAATCGAATCGTTAACTATCAAGTCTTGTCCAGCCAAAATACTTGCTCTATCGGGTCGGGAGCCGTGGAATTATTAGTGAAACAGATTGATAGAAGATTAAAAAATTCCGGGGTTCAGTGGCGTCGTGAAAATATTAATCAAATGCTGAAACTTAGGTGTGCTTACTTGAATGATAAAATATAGACGCATCCTTCAAGAGCCATTTTCCTTCCAAACTCCCATACTTTAGATGCTCCTCAAAGCCAGTGCGCTTAGCGCGCGGGCGAAACTTTTGCGTTATATCATATAGCGCAAGGCGAAAACTTTTGGCTCTTATCATACTTTTAACCATTTACAAAACCGGATGCTCCCTGGCTCGCTTCTGTTCTCTAGGCTCGGGGTTGCTATCGATAAAATCACTTAATTCTTTGAGATTTTGCTGCTCAGACATATTTTTCTATTCACGCTATATTTCCATCTAAATATTAACATACGACCTAACTATTATAACTTATAAATTTTTACAAATCATTTAGGATTGCTATATTTATTCATTACCTCAAGTTTGGTGATGTCCCTGTACCCGCGCGCTTCATCCCTTAATTCAGCAACGCCGACAAAATCTCGCCTGAAAATTCAGATAGCAGCAGCACAACAACTCGCAGCAGGAGAAGAAGTAAAAGGTAAACGGCTATTGCACTAATTAATAGATGACAAAATCTGCTGGTAAGCATCGATGGTTTGTTGGGCGATCGCCTCCCAGTTATAATGCTTTTTGGCATACTCTTGGCCGTTCAATCCCCGGCGTTGACGCTCCTGTGGATTCAGAAGTGCTGATTTGATTGAATTGGCGATCGCCCCTACTTCCAAAGGCCCCACCCAACCAGCCTCTGCTTGCTGTATGTCTTCGGCAATATGTATGCGATCGGAAATGGCGACAGGTAGACCGGCAGCCATCGCTTCTGCTACAGCAATGCCAAAGTTTTCGTAATAAGAAGGCAATACAAATAAGTCGGCTTTGGTCAACAGTTCAGCTTTAAAATCACCGCTCACAAAGCCCATTATTGTTGTGTATTTTGCTAAGCTTGAATTCTGAATTTGCACTTTAATTTTTGTTTCATAATCAGCATCTTGGGGATTTGAACCAGCTAAAATAAAGTGAAACTCTATACCCGCTCCTAAAATACTTTCTAATGCTAGAATTAACAAATCAAGCCCTTTTTTAGGTTCAATTCGCGACATAAATAAGATGATTGGCACTTGAGAGTTCCGCAATCTCTTAGGAAACAAACCTGCTGTCACCCCCAATGGAATCACCAAATCCCGTGGCACAGGCATCTTGTCTGTGAAGTCCAAACCAAATCTTTCTGAGATTTTAGCCTCTTCTTTACTTGTGAAATGAATTGCGGCTGCCCCTGCTAAATTAGGGCGTTCTAAAAGCGTGGCATAAATCTGTTTCAAGCGCTTTTTTTTCTGCAAATCGGCGGGGTCAAGCATACCGCAGGGACGCATAATATATGGCAAATGATGATATCTAGCAATTGTGGCGGCAAAGGTAGTTACTGGTGAGAAAAGAGCGTGAATGTGAGCCAGGTCAAATTGTCGCGCATTTTCATTTAACCACTGCAATAAACTCAGAGAAAACTTATATCTACGAAACGGAGAACAGCGGAAATAAATAATTTGATAACCGTTTTGTTTTAGTGATTGATTTAAGGGGACATCTAAGGGATGTTGACCGATATCTCCGTTAGAATCTGTGGTGATAATTGTGACATCAATACATCGGGAAGCCAGGGCCGCTGAAAGTCCAAGTACCATTTGACTTGGCCCGCCGTATACCAAGGAAATTGAGGGGATAATTTGGAGAATCCGCATGGGGGATAGTTATTTAAATCAACATACCAACATCTCCCATTACAAATTTAATTATCTGCAAAAGGTTGCCCGTCTAGCTGTTCAGCTTCCTCTCTTTTTGTTGCTGTAATTTGGGTATTGTGAGCCATTGTCTTGGAAAATTCATACATTTCACTGGCTTTTGCTTCCGCAGCTTTCACAATTTCAAGGATTTCCAGGAGTAGGCTTTCATCTGGTAATTGTTTCATGGCAATGCTTCTAATCTCTCAACTACTTTGTCAATCATAATTTTCGATTCTGGAGCCATATGTAGCAACCCTGCTAAATAATCTCCTGCTTTTTGAACATCTTCATCGGGCACACCAGCCATCAATACATTGCCCACAATGTGCTCTGCTTGTAAACGAGTACCTGCTACGTTGAATTGAAAATTGGTGATAGAAGAAAAGTATTGCATCAGTATTTCATTTTGGGGAAAAAGAGACATTGCTCTTCTAAGTGCAAAAAGTCCCTGCGTTGCTTGGCGCTCGCTATCGTCTAGTACCTGGTAGAGTTCGTCAACCAAAGAGCGTATGTCGGAAGGAATAGACATTTACTACAGTTTTTATTTAACACTTGCATTATACTGCTAAAAGTTACAACAATTCTTTGTAGAATTCCAATAACTGCTCAGCTAAAGCTTTATTTGTATAATTGCTCATCGCTCTATGATAACCCCGATCGCCCAAATCGGCCGCCAACTCCTGCCGCTCCATCAATTTCTGCAAACACTCTCGCAAAACCCCTACATTCCCTTCTGGGAATAATAAACCCGCATCGCCGACGACGTGGGGAATTTCGCCGCAGTCGGAACCAATAACCGGAATGTGACAGGCCATCGCTTCAATTAAAACGTGACCGAATTGTTCTTTCCAGCCCACAGCGGTCAAAGTTTTGAATTTATAGCTGGTTTGCGAAGGCAATACCAAACAGTTCATTAAGTTAATGTAGGGGGGAATCTCTTCGTGGGAAACGCTTTCTACCCAGATTATTCGGTCGCTGATTCCCCATTCAATACATTTTTCAGCGAGGTGCGCCCGCAATTTTCCTTGTCCTACTAACAGCCACTTCCAAGGAAGTTTTTTCAACCCTGCCAAGGCTTCAGCTAAAGTTAACAGTCCTTTTTCTTCGACAAATCGCCCTACAAATCCTACAACAAAATCGGTCGGTTCAATGCCGAATCGGCGCGATAAATCAGCGTCTTTACCAGTGCGACAAAACAAAGTTTCATCTACTCCGAGTTGTGGCATTACTTTTACCGCACCTTGATAGCCCCGCTGCCGCAAAATTTTAGATCCATCTAGGTTTCCTGCAATAATTCCGTCGGTGTGCTGAAGATTGTAATTTTCTAATACTGAAACCGGCCAATTCAATTTATAAGGCAGGTTCCACCAAGTAAATAATATATTTTTTGCTTGCAGTCTTAGCAGTTTGTTTAGTAAGATTAACTGAGCGCAAGCAATAGATTTTGAACCTTGTTCAACTTGAATTATTTGGGGCTGGATTTTCTGCAAGAGTTCAATTATATCTGTACCAAAAGTTAGCAATCCTTGATTGTTTTGACTAAAGTTGGAGAGGGGAACTACTTTAAAAGATCCTTTTTGATAAAATTGGGTTTCTATAATTTTATTTTGTACGCCTCCGGGTTTCCAACGCTGCGGCACTACCAGTGTTACTTCAATATCGGGTTCTAGGTTGGCTAATATCTTGAATTTTTCCCGATTAATGTCCACAATATATGTGTGGCTGGCAACGAGAATTCTCATTTATTGGGAAGGGCGAATGGGGAATAGGTAATTATTGAGCGTTAATCTTGTCTTGATGGCTATAACTTTGTCCATCATTCCACAGAGATTGAATTACTGTATTTATAGCACTGAGAAAACCCAAGATATAAAAAGCAAATCTAGTTATAATTTTAATGGGGGAGCCACTTTTATAGCAAGGCGGATTTCCCAAAACGTGGCAGTCAAATAGTTTGGCAAAAAATCGCAGGCATTGAAAAGCTGTTAAATTTTTCAATCCCATTAGAAAATGATTGTGATAAAATGTGACTTGATATTCGATCGATCGCGTGCTGACATCGTGACACCCGCCGCTCTCTTCCCCCAAGTGAACTAAACACGCATTGGGATCGTACCAAATTTTCAGCCCCGTCGATCGCAATCTCAAACAAAAATCCGACTCCTCCCGCACCGCACTGCCTGCAAACCGCTCGTCAAACCTCAGCCCCCACTCGGCAAAAACCTGCCGGCGAAATGACATATTACAGCCTCTAGCCGAGAGTACCTGCTGCGGTTTGACTGTATGCACCAAATCGATAAAATACCAGGCAATCCCGGCATCCATAGCTTCTGAGGGCAAATATTCGATCGCCAAATTGCCTCCAGAATTATCCAGTTTCATTCTGTCAAAAACCCTGCCCGCCACACATCCCACATCCGGTTTTTCTAAATAGTTGTTAGCGTGAGCCGCCAAAAAACCCTCTGGCAACTGTACATCATCATCAATAAATAAAATAATCTCTCCAACTGCGCGCCGCACTGCATAATTTCGAGCAGCCGGCAAACTCGCCCAATCTACTCTAAACCAGCGAATTTGGCCAGCATTTGCCAATTGCTCTAAATAAACTTGAGTTTCCGATTCGTGGCTGCGAGTTTGATCGATTATTAGCACTTCAAAATTCGGGTAATTTTGCCGAATCGCATCAGCCAATGTCTCTCGCAGAGGTTGCTCGCGGTTGTAGGTGGGTATCACCACAGAAATCATCATCACACAATTGAGTGAAAATAAAGTTAAGGGCAGGCAGGATGCCTGCCCCCACTCGTTATTTTTGGAGAAGTTGATTAAAACTCGAAATGAATAGTTATAAATTTTGATTTATGAATTTTGAATCAAAGGATTTTAACTCAAAACTCAACACTCAAAATTCACAACTTTTAGCAAGTCCCCATTTCCATCAGATAGCTATGTGTTGCTGAACGGCTAAAACTAAATTTTCAGTCCAGAAGTTAGCCAATTCGGCGCTGGCAGCTTCCACCATAACTCGGATTAGCGGTTCGGTGCCCGAAGCGCGAACCAAAACCCGTCCCTGTTCGCCCATTGCTGTTGTAGCACGTTCGATCGCATTTTGCATTGCTTCGCACTCGTGCCATTTCAGGCGTTTTTCGCGATCGTCCACCCGAATATTTCGCAGCAACTGCGGATAAGTTTGGAAACTGCCACTTACCAATTGTGCCAAAGATTGCCCGGACTGGCGCACCAGCGAAGCCATATGTAAAGCTGTCAGCAAACCATCGCCACTGATACCGTAATGCGGACAAAGAATGTGTCCCGACTGTTCGCCGCCCAACATCGCACCAGTGCGCTGCATTTCAGCGTGAACGTACTGATCTCCGACGTTCGTTCTAGTTAGTTTGCCGCCCAATTCTTCCCAAGCTCGCTCGAAGCCGAGGTTAGCCATTACAGTAGAAATAATTAAATTGGATGGTAACTGTTCGGAGTCGCGCAACTGCCGACCCCACAGATAAAGAATGTAATCGCCGTCAATCGTTCGACCTTGGTTGTCAACACACAAAACTCGATCGGCATCGCCGTCAAAAGCAAATCCCAAATCAGCATTGTGTTCCAAAACAGCCGCTTGCAAACTGTCGAGATGAGTAGAACCGCAGTTAACATTAATACGAGATCCATCAGGAGAGTCGTGCAAACAGATCACATCCGCCCCCATTTGCGCGAACACCGCCGGCCCCAAACCCGCGGCCGCCCCCCAAGCCAAATCCAAAACTATCCGCATTCCCTCCAAATTCATCTCTTGCAGCGAATCACAGAGGGAAGTGGCATAGTCTTTAACCAACTCAGACCGATGGTAGTGGTGTCCCCAAGCCAAGCTAGCAATTGGAACCTTTGCCCCCCGGATTCCCGCTTCGATTTGTTCCTGCAACTGCTGCGACAGCTTGGAGCCGTTTGAGTCGAAAAATTTAATGCCGTTGTCTTCTGGGGGGTTGTGAGAAGCCGAAATCATCACTCCGCCGACCGACTCCGAAACGCTTGCCAGATAAGCAACGCAGGGAGTGGGACACAATCCCAAATTCCACACTTCCAAACCGGCGGCCGTCAAACCCGCTGACAGTGCCATTGCCAGCATATCGCTGGAATTCCTGCTGTCTTGTCCCAAAATCACAGGCCCCTGGTTGGGCGAATGTTGCCGCAGAACTTGTCCAGCCCAGAAGCCCACTTGCAGGGCTAGGGGTGCATTCAGCAATTCTCCAACTTTCCCGCGAATGCCGTCTGTGCCGAAGAGTTTGGTATTGGGCAGGGGGAGGCTATCTCCCATTAAAATCGTATCGCGTTTGACTGGCTGTACCGAGTTAGCCGCCGGAAACTCGCTGCCACGAGGGCGCGAAGGTGTCTGAACCATATTCACTCCTTTAGGAATATTCACACTCACACTTTGGGTTTATGTTACAACTGAAAGTCTTTATTTTCAGCCTAAACGGCATTTATTTCGTCAATTGCTGAGGCAACTTGCTCAGACAACCTACGCACAAAGCTTAACTTCATCGGAAAAATTTGTATTGTACCCAAGGGAAAAACTTTTAGTACCGGGGGCGCGCCCACGCCACGAAACCTGGTTTTTTTCTGTCTCCAGGCGTGACGCTGCTGCGGTTTGAGCCGATCAGCAACTGCGGGTATAGAAGGTTAATGCTGTATTGCCGTATACTTTGTGGCGGCAAATTTCTAGGCCGGAAATCGGTTGTGTCGATCGCTCCGGGCTGTGTTCGATCGCGATTTCGCCGTTTGGTGCTAGCATTTCTTGGCTGGCGATCGTGTTTAACACAGGTTCGTACAAGTCGCTGGCGTAGGGCGGATCGAAGTAAATGCGATCGAACTGCTGCCCCGCTAAGGTCGCCAATTTCGCCGTCGCGTTTCCCCGCAGTATTTGGAATGTTTGGGACGAGTCTGCTACTTGCTCCCAGTTTTCGCGGATAATCGCACAAGCTTTGGCCGACTGTTCGATGCCAATGACAGTCGCTGCTTGACGACACAAAGCTTCTGCACCCATCGAACCGCTGCCGGTACAAATGTCAAGCCATCTACAATCTGCGATCGTCCCTTGCCAAATATTAAATAAAGCTTCTCTGACTCGCGAAGGTGTAGGGCGAGTTGCGAGTCCCGGCAGGGTTTTGATTTGGCGGTTGCCACAGATTCTTAAAGTCATTTAGGAAGAAGGAAGTTCGGCAACGGATTATGTAACGGATGTAACGGATGTGAGGAAGAAGGAAGTTCGGCAACGAGCAATGTAAGGGATGTAACGGATGTCACGGATGTCAGGAAGAAGGAAGAAGACTTTTAAAAATGTCAAACCCGGTTTCGGCAATCTACCGGGTTTTTCAATATTCATGCCCGCTAAGCAGGTACTTTTTCCCTCACCAGACTGACAAAGTTTGACAGCATTTGCAATCCCGTACTCGAAGACTTTTCCGGGTGAAACTGCACCGCCATCAGATTGTCTTTAGCTATAGCTGCCGTCACGTTTTGACTGCCGTGACTCACCATTGCCGATCGCACTTCCAAATCCACCGGATCGACATAATAAGAATGCACGAAATAAACCCAAGGATCGGACGGTAAATTTTGCCACAACGACAAATTCTGCTGAGTAAATTGCAATTGATTCCATCCCATGTGGGGAATTGTCAAACCCGGTTCCGAGCGAAATCGGCGCACTTTTCCCGGAATAACGCCCAATCCCGGTTCTACGCCTTCTTCGGAACTTTCAAACAGAATTTGCAAACCCAAACAAATGCCTAAAAAAGGTTTTCCCGAGGCGATCGCACTTTTTATCGGTTCTATCAAATTGCGCGATCGTAAATTCTGCATTGCCGGGTCAAACGAACCAACTCCTGGCAAAACCACCGCATCAGCCTGCTCGATTATAGCAGGAGAATCTGTAATTTTTGGCACTGCACCCACATTTTCCAAGCCTTTACAGACTGAGTGCAGATTGCCCATGTCATAGTCCACTACTGCAATGACAGACATTGACTTACTTGCCTTATATTATCAATATCAGTATTATTGCACAAATATGACGGCGAAAATCCTGCTAACCTCATTTGATACTTGGCTTCCCCATCAGCAATCCAACTCTTCGGACGACTTATTAGCCAAGATTTCCCAAATCAAATCTTTGCCTGATTCCCTGACTTTTTTGCGGAAACTGCCAGTAGATTTTCAGCTAGCACCTAATTTAGCGATCGCCAAAATCAACCAACTCCAACCCGATACTATTATCTGCTGTGGCATGGCCGAAAGTCGGCAAAAATTAACCGTAGAATCTTGCGCTTGCTGCGATAGCGACATTCGGAAAACAGCAGTTAATCTCGAACCGCTAGTCGCTGATTTAGCTGCAACAGAAATCAGTCACGAAGCCGGAAAATTTGTTTGCGAAGCCCTGTATTATGCAGTTTTAAAACATATTTGCGATTCTCAAATAGCCGCTAAATGTATTTTCGTTCACGTACCAGTTTTAACTCCAGACAATGCTGACAGAATGGTCGATGATTTTTTATTAGTTATGCGACGCCTAACTCTCGCAAGTAAGAAATAGGTCGCTCTAATTCAACTTAAAAATTTGTTTAGTATTCAGAAACCCGGACTTTTAAAGCAACCGGGTTTCTCAGTGTTAGTTTTTTTTACTAACAACTGCCAACTGCCAAGTCATTAGCCGCCGTAATTCCAACCCGTGCTTTCTAGCAGCAACGGATTGCCTTCTCGGTGGACGCCTGCAGCCACAACTTCTCCCACATAAACCGTGTGATCCCCGTGTTCCACAGCACCGACAACTTTGCACTCGACGTAACCCAGAGAATCCGAGATAATCGGACAACCAGTTTCCGCGCCGGGATAAAATTCTACATCCTCAAATTTATTGCCAACGCGGCGCTGCTGCTTGAAGAATTTCTGGGCTAAGTCTTTCTGTTCTGCTTCTAGGAAACTCAAAGCAAAGACACCGCTAGCTTTGATCATGGCGTGGGATTTGGAGTCTTGCTTGACGCAGTTGACAACTAACGGAGGAGTAAAGGAAGATTGCATCACCCAGCTAGCGGTGAAACCGTTGACTTCCTCCCCGTCTTTGACACCGCAGATGTACAATCCGTGAGGGATTTTCCGCAAGATGGTCTTTTTAGCTTGTTCGTCTAGCACGGGCTTACCTGTTCGATCGATAATTCTACACCGCTCAGTTTACCAATGTCGGGCCCACAAACCCACCTGTCTTAAGGGCTATTCGCTAATATTGCCTTTTCCGATCCCAAACTTGACACCAGTTTTAAGTGAAAATTAACAACTCAAAACTATTATGAAACTCCATACTTTTTAAACCAATCTTGCATCCGTTTCCAACCATCCTCAGCTTCTTTTTTCCGGTAACTGGGGCGATAGTCGGCGTTAAAAGCGTGCGGCGCATCTGGATAAAGCACAATTTCGGAACCGCTGCTGCCAGTTTTGAGAACTTCCCGCATTTTCTCGACTGTATCGTTGGGAATTGACTGGTCTTTGCCCCCGTAAAGCCCCAATACGGGTACTTTCAAACTGGCTGCAATGTCGATCGGCTGTTTGGGAGTTAAATCCGTAGAATTGCCAACCACCCGCCCGTACCAAGCCACTCCAGCTTTGACTTTAGGGTTGTGGGAAGAGTACAGCCAAACAATTCTGCCACCCCAGCAAAATCCTGTAATTCCCAACTTATTAGTATTGCCTTTTCCTGACTTTTGTGCCCACTCTACGGTTGCATCTAAATCGGACATAACTTGAGCGTCAGGAACTTTCGAGACAACTTTACTAATAATTTCTTGAACCTCGGTGAGTTTAGAAACATCGCCTTGACGGGCAAACATTTCTGGGGCGATCGCTAAATAACCTAATTTTGCCAAACGGCGGCAAATATCTTGAAGGTGCGCGTGAACTCCGAAGATTTCTTGAATTACTAAAATTACGGGAAAATTGCTGCCGCTGGCGGGCATTGCTCTGTAGGCTGGAATTGAGCCGTCTTTTACGGGAATTTTTACCTCACCTGCAACTAAACCAGCAGCATCCGTATTGATAACGGCAGCCGCAATAGGATGAACTGCTAAGGTAAATCCGGCGCTTAATGCGGTGACAATGATAAATTGTCTGCGAGTTAAATCAGTCATGGCGATTTTAGATTTTAGATTTTAGATTTTAGATTGGGGAATTGGGAATTGGTAATTGGTAATTGGTTATTTCATAATTGCTCCTTATTCCCTCTTCCGACTTCCATGAGACTGACATCCGTTACATCCGTTACAGAATCCGTTGCCGAACTTTCTTCTTCCTGACATCCGTTACATCCGTTACAAAATCCGTTGCCGAACTTCCCTCGATGGTCGGAAAAGCCGATCGTGCTCTGGATGGTACAAGCGCGATCGCCCTTCTGCTGATTTTCCCAAGGCCGGACTAATAACGTACATTGTCGTTCTGATCAAATTATTTTCGCGCGTAGCAACGGCCATTTTGTCAAGGGGAACTAGCACAATTTTTTCATCCGGCCAGCCCAACCGATAACAAATCGCTACAGGCAAATCCGATGGGTAATGTTCCATCAATTTAGCTTGAGCTTGTTCGACATGGCGGGCGCTCAAATACAGGCACAAACTCGCTTGATGAGCCGCTAAACTCGCCAATTCTTCGCGTTCGGGTACTTCGGTTCTGCCGCTAATTCGCGTCAAAATAATTGTCTGCACAACTCCCGGAACTGTCAACTCAATTTTAAGTTTAGCCGCGGCAAGTTGGAAAGCGCTAATTCCCGGAATTACCTCAAAAGCAATTCCCTCCGAGGCCAAAGCTTGCATTTGTTCGCCGACGGCCCCGTAGAGACAGGGATCGCCCGAATGGAGGCGGACGACGCTTTTTCCGTCCTGCACTCGTTCCACCATCAAAGGTACAATCTCTTCGAGGGTCTTATCCGCAGTTTGGATCACTTCAGCATCCGCGCGCACCCCCTGCAAAATTTGCTTTGGGACTAAGGAATCAGCAAATAATATGACATCAGCCGCAGCCAGTAATTTTTGAGCCTTAACAGTCAACAAATCCGGGTCTCCCGGGCCTGCACCTACAATGTATACCCCTGGAATTAGGGCTTCAATCTCTGTGAAACTCATGGCTGCTAAAAAATTTGCTAAATTTACGGACGCTTCCGGATGTACCTATTTTAGTTGGAAGTAATAGATGGTAGATGCACCCTGGTTTTGAACCCTAGAGACTAACCTCTCTGGGGTTTTTTATTGATCCTCTGGCAATTTCGGAGCGATCTTTGCCCGATCGCTATTGGGGGAGACAACATCGGGTAAAGGTCGAGCGAGCAAATAAAGCCAAGCCAAACCGCCTAACCCTAAAACAATCCCAGTCAAGCTTACCATCTGTGCCGTCCGCAGCGGTCCGAACATCAAACTATCAGTCCGCAACCCTTCAATCCAGACTCTACCGGAACTGTAAGCTGCGATATAAACTAAAAACAAAGCACCAGTTTTTAATCGAATTTTGCCCTGCAAATCGCGGAAAAATAAAGTTAAAAGCAACCCAAAGACTGTCAGATTCCAGAGGGATTCGTAGAGAAATGTGGGGTGGAAGTATTCAAAATTAGCGTAGGCGAGCGGGCGGCTGTTTGGCGGAATATAGAGTTTCCAAGGCAAATCCGTAGGACTGCCAAAAGCTTCCGAGTTAAAGAAATTTCCCCAGCGTCCGATCGCCTGACCGAGAATTGCCGAGGGCGCGATTAAATCTGCCAATTGCCAAAAAGAAACTCGCTGAATTTTCGCAAAAATTAAAGCTGCGATCGTGCCGCCCAAAATCGCCCCGTGAATGGCAATTCCGCCTTTCCAAATCGCAATAATATCTTCAGGCCTCTGGGCGTATTGCTGCCACTCGAAAGCCACGTAATAAATTCGAGCGCAGGGAATAGCGCCCAGAACCAGCCAAATTGCCAAATCACCCAACAATTCCGGGTTGACGCGGCGTTTTTGAGCCAAGTATTGGGACAGACTGACCCCTATCAAGACGGCAGAAGCTATTAACAGCCCGTACCAGCGGATGGCTACGGGGCCAAGTTGAAAGATAATTGGGCCGGGCGATGTAAATTGAAACGCTAAGGGCAACGCAAGAATATTTAGCACCATAAAAGTTGCATTAATTGTGATGGAAAGCTGTCAAATTTGCACACCCTTTAACAAACTCCAGAGTTTATTTTAGGTGGGTGTGGTCATTTACACGCAATATTTGGGGAATTTTGCCAAAAATTAACTTTGTTGCGGACATTGGTGTCTGGAGTTTTCTTTGTGAGTCCACAATAAGAGCCCCCTAACCCCCTTTTTTAAGGGGGGAACCGGATTATTCTCAAATTCCCCCTGATTAAGAGGGATTTAGGGGGATCGAGACTTCACCTTTTTGAGGATTAACGGCAGCTTTGGTCGAGAAGTTTTAATATAGAGGGTGGCTTTAAATTTTCTGATGACCTATGTCTCCTACTTCCGTTTCTCAGGTGTACTCTTCTGGTAATTCCAAGGGCGCGAATCAGTCTCGCAAGACTGCTGCTTTGGCTGTTGAGTCGGGTAAAATTCCGCCCTTGCTGGGGGCTAGTTTGGCTGAGTTAACGGAGTGGGTGCAGCAAAATGGGCAACCTGCTTATCGGGGAAAGCAGTTGTATCAGTGGATTTACGAGAGAGGTGCGCGATCGATCTCTGACATTTCTGTATTCTCGAAACAGTGGCGCGAGACTGTTGCTAAAATCCCGATCGGGCGATCGACCATTCACTATCGATCGGTCGCACCAGACGCCACGGTAAAGTATCTCTTAAAATTGGCAGACGGTCAAATCATTGAAACAGTCGGCATTCCCACCGATAAACGGCTGACTGTCTGCGTCTCAGCCCAAGTTGGCTGCGCGATGGGCTGCGACTTTTGCGCTACCGGAAAAGGCGGTTTCAAGCGCAATTTAGAAAAACACGAAATCGTCGATCAAGTCTTGACAGTACAGCAAGATTTCGGCCGCCGAGTCAGCCACATCGTATTTATGGGAATGGGCGAACCCTTGCTGAATTTCGATAATGTTGTAGCTGCTGTCAAGTGTTTGAATCAAGACGTAGGAATTGGACAGCGAAACATCACCATTTCCACAGTCGGGATTCGCAATCGCATCAGCCAACTAGCTGAACATCAACTGCAAGTTACCCTCGCCGTCAGCCTCCACGCTTCCAATCAAAGATTGCGCGAAGAGTTAATTCCTAGCGCCCGCCCTTATCCTTTGGGTGAGTTAATCGCAGAATGTCGGGAATATGTGCGATCGACTGGACGCAGATTAAGTTTTGAATACGTACTTTTAGCAGGTGTGAATGACTTGCCGGAACACGCAGCCGAGTTAGCAACTCACTTGCGCGGTTTTCAGTGTCACGTCAATTTGATTCCTTACAATCCGATTCAGGAAGCTGAATATAAGCGACCTACTCCCAATCGAATTAACAGTTTCGTTGCGACTTTGAAGGAAAAGAAAATTGCAGTTAGCGTGCGGTATTCTCGCGGATTAGAAGCAGATGCAGCCTGCGGACAATTGCGGGCATCCGAGGTTTAGGATTGGATTTTTAACCGCTAAAAATTGTCCGAGGTACGTCAGAGTGCATTATTTTATCAATTATAGAGAAACTACATCCTGACGCACCCTACTATTTTAGCTACAAGCGTTTAACAAGTATCCACCGCAACTCTAACGGCGGTGTTTGTTGCACAGAAAATAAATCCCGCCCGCTAGCCCAACTGACAAACCAAGGTGTCGGGGGCCAAGCCGAGTCAGGCAAATGTTTTTGTTCGTATTCAATCACAGATTCATCAGAAATAATTTCTAACGGCAAACCCTCTATTGCTGCTTGCAATTCTTGTCTGGTAATCAGATAAGACCAACACAATTCAGACATTTGTTTTGCCATTTCATCGGGCTCGTACCCATCTACAGCTAAGAAAGAACTGAATAAGATAAACCCGCCGCTTAAAACAGCATCTGACATTTTGCCGAGGAAAAGACGAATTTGTTCGGGGTAGCGGAAATGAGAGAGAACTTCGGTAGCAATGGCTAATTTGTACCGATAAGTTTTCATCCTCAATAATGGGTCTAAAACGTCGCCTTGGGTGACATTTATCGGCAAGTTTTCGGCGGTTGCTGCTGCTGACAGCTTCTCGGCAAATATCGGTGTTAGTTCGATCGCATCCACGGAATGGCCTAACCTTGCTAAAGGCAAACTATTGCGCCCTGGGCCCGCACCAATATCTAAAATAGGTGCTTTTCCCGGTTCGCCTAATTCGGCGGCAATGGCGATGACTTTGGCATCGGGATGGCTGCCGAATAAAGGTTCGGGGCGAATATCCGGCCAGCTATGATATTTCTGGGCCATTGATTCGATTTGAATCTTGGTATTCAGAGTAATGCCACCGGCTAAACCGCTTTGAGAATTGGCGGGAAAATATGAGACTATTAGATTAGCGTGGGGGGAATTTTTGAATCCTTCTGCTAAGGCGTTGGCGATTAATGTTCGCAAGTTTTCGGCTTGGGCAGCGTCGATGTTTTGTCCGAGAATGTTTAAGAAGTCTGACAGTAATTTAAGATAGTCGTCTAGCATCGATGGCAAGCAAGGCAGATAGAATTCTCCCTTGAGGCCAATGCTCTTTTTGAGCCTTTCTTTGAGAATTAATTTCAGGCGATTGGAGTCTGTCAGCGGCGGGCCTGCTTCGGGTGATTCGCTGACGGGCAATGCGGGGATAGATGCAGCACTGGTGAGGTTTTTAGTCACAATATTTTCGATTAGATTCGGCAATAAGTGCGATCGCACCGAGCATAATCTTGTGCTCTTGCACCTGAATTCTCGCGTGCAGCGTTTCTGCGGTATCATCAGGCAATACGGGCACCGCAGCCTGCATTAAAATCGGCCCGCTGTCTACTTCTAAACGGGCGATATGCACCGTACATCCGGTGATTTTAACCTTGGCGGCCAGTGCTTGTTCGACGGCGCGAATTCCTGGGAAACTCGGCAGTAAGCTGGGGTGAATGTTAATAACGCGATCGGGAAAAGCATCCAACAAAACTTTGGTAACAATTCGCATCCAACCCGCCATAACTACCCATTCCACATCATATTCTTGGAAAGTTTTGACAATTTTTGTATCTAATTCTTCGCGGCTTTTGCAGTCGCGGTGATTGAGCAGAATCGAGGGAATGCCGTATTTTTCGGCTCGGGCTGCAGCTTTGGCTTTGGGGTTGTTGTAAATTAATACTGGGATTTTAGCGTTGAGTTGTTGGTTTTGGATGGCTTGGGCAATTACCTCGAAGTTGCTGCCGCTACCAGAGGCTAAAACTCCTAGTTTTAAGGGCGTGGCTATATTAGCCTTTCCCTCTATGAGTGCGAGAGGAATCGCGGGAGAAATTAAACAGTCTGTAGAATTAGTATGTGCTGCAATCATCAAAGTTTCACCGTGTTATCAAATAGGAACCTGTTGGGCATTCAAAATTGTCTGGAGCCTTATTTTTAGGAAGAATTGGTATTGGAGGTACAGTAGAGGGTTCATTTGTTGCGCAACTAATTGCAACGGTAGCTTGGATATCGTAGTCTTTATAATTGACTAAGAAAACGGCACTTGTGTAACTTTTTAATTCAGGTTTCTTAGCTTGTAGCGTCATAATTACATCTGCCGTAAAATTACTTTGAGATACAAATTGATAGCGGTAATTTTCTTCGTCTAACTTCATTCCGATACCGAGTTCCTCAAATGTTGAAGAAAATTTGTTATATTCGGCATAGAAAGCTTGTTGAGCCTTATTCGCTTGGCGAATATATTGCCCGCTTTCATATACTTGTACTTGTGGCGGAGTATCTGGTTCAAACGGATTAAATGTTTCTAATGTTTCTATTCTTGTGTTTTGAGGCAAAGTTGTAGCTGTGGAAACTTTTTCGAGAAGAAATTCACTTTTGGTAAAAGTAGTTGGTCTGGCTTCTCCTGACTCTATACCCCTTGACTCTACACGCATTTGACCGTTGGGAGTAAATTCAAAAATTGTCTGCAAAGTTTGGCCTTCACTATCAGTTATATCCATTTCCATCGGCTGCGAAGTCTGGTTGATTTTGTATGTAAATTCATAGACTGTTATCGGTTCAGTTAGAGATACAAAAGGAACTGATAAAGGGAGTAGAAATAACTTGCCTTCTTGTGTAAAAATTAGTGTTACCGGACTCTGGAATACGTATTGCAAATGCCAATGTCCTACTAATTGTTCGGTAACAGTTTTGGCGGTGGGAGTTGTTTGGGCGGGGACTGGGGCTCTCGGTGTGAGCGGTTGGGCGATCGCACTTATAGCAAACCTGCTCATAGAGAACAGGCAACAGCCAGCAATCAGCAATCTGGAAATATTTAAGTATGTTTTTTGCATAAATGTCAACCCTGACGTGCACAATCATTGTACCGCTTGCTGGCAGCGCTATTCTGCTCGATCGCTAAAAAACTCTTCCCTGAGAATCGAATAAATTTTTAGATCCCAATATCTGTCTTTCACAAATAGGTGCTGTCGCAATATCCCTTCCCTTTGCATCCCCACTTTTTCCATCACCCGAGCCGAAGCAATATTGTTAACCTCACATCGAGCCATAATTCGATTCAGCAACATCTCCCGAAAGCCGAATTCAATCACTGCATTAACAGCCTCGCTCATGTATCCTTCGCCCCAATACCTCCTAGAAAGTGCGTAGCCAATTTCCGCGCGGCTGTGCGTCATACTCCATTCCACAAATCCGCAAGTCCCGATAAACTTTTTCTCAGCTTTGTGGACAATTCCCCAATCTACAAGCTCTCGTCTTTTGTACATTTTAGTAAGTGACCTGAGAAAGTATTTAGTGTCTTCGAGCGAGGTGTGAGTTGACCACATTGTGTATTGTGATACTTCGGGGTTTGAGGCATACTCAAACATATCGCTGGCATCATTTAAAGTTATTTTTCGGAGCAGGAGCCTTTCAGTTTCTATAGTGGGTAAATGAGCTAATATATCGAGAAGGTTCATTTTGACATTGACCTATATTGTGATACCATTTAAAACTAAAAGCTAAAATTTACAAGCCAATGGTTCGGATTAAATTTGGGCGTTTTAACTGGTTGGATAATGATGCGATCGCAGCTTGGACTTTTCTGGCCCCGGCTTTGCTGTTTCTGGGTACTTTTTTGATTTGGCCGATCGCCTATTTATTTTACCTCAGCTTTACCAGCGGCAGCTTTACCCAGTCGGGAGTGCGTTGGATTGGCTTCAACAACTACTGGCGTCTAGTCACAAACCCGGATTTCTGGCAAATTATCCAAAATACGGTCTATTTTACTACTGCAACCGTCATTCCCAGTTTAGTGATTCCATTGGGCTTAGCAGTTTTGCTAAATCGCTCGTTTGCTTGGCGAGGAGCTCTCCGCACCGCTTATTTTATTCCTTCGATTACCTCTTTAGTTGCAGTGGGCTTGGGCTGGCGGTGGCTGTTTCAAACCGACGGCCCGGTGAATAATGCCCTAAGTGCGATCGGCTTAAATCCAATTCCTTGGCTTAGCAGCACAGTTTGGGCAATGCCAGTGATAATTCTGCTCAGTGTTTGGAAACAATTAGGCTTTAATATGGTAGTATTTTTAGCAGGATTGCAAGCAATTCCAGTAAATCGTTACGAAGCCGCAGAATTGGATGGAGCTAATGCTTGGCAGCAATTTTTGTACATCACTTTACCCGGTTTGCGACCGACTTTAGTATTTGCTACTGTCACTACTGCTATATTTACTCTGCGGAGTTTCGAGCAAGTTTACGTTATCACCGGCGGCGGCCCTTTGAACTCTACTAATTTGCTAGTTTATTATATTTACGAGCAAGCTTTTTCACAATTTGATTTTGGCTATGCAGCCGCAGCGGCAACTTTCCTGATGGCTGTAGCTTTGCTATTAGTCTATTTACAACTAAAAGTTTGGGGCGAAGATGCTTGATATCACGTCCAGTAGCATCCTTCGTGTATGGTTCGTGTATTGGCGGGGCGGGTTTACGAGATTGTTTGTTTTAGGCAATTATGGTGGGTAAAACCCGCCCATACGCGCAAATTATACAATTAACCATGCCCAATGCCCAATTACCAATTCCCAATTTTATATTCCATGTGTTCTGCTGTTTGTTCAGCTTGTGCTGTACCCAAAAGTTTGCCAACAACGTGCAAAGACATATCAATTCCCGCAGCAATTCCCCCAGAAGTGATGATTTTGCCGTTATCTACAAATCGTTGATTTTCGATAATAGTTGTGTTGGGAGCTAATTCTCTCAATAACTCCAATACTTGATGGTGTGTAGTTGCTGCCAAGCCTTCCAGCAAGCCAGCTTTTGCCAAAAGCAGCGAACCCGTACAGACAGAAAGCACTAATTCTGCTGTTCGCGCACAATCTTTTATCCAATTAATAACTGCTGAATTATCGATTAACTTTCTCGTACCTTGTCCTCCCGGTACAATTAAAATATCCGGTGGCGGACAGTCGGAAATGGTGCAGTCGGGATTTACGCTCAAACCATTGCGGGCGTTGACCGCACCGGGATGTTCGGCTACGGTAGAGACTGCAAAAGGTCGTGAAGCGAAGCTATCCCGAAGGGAATCGCCCTT
Organism: Microcoleus sp. Pol17C6; assembly: GCF_036701145.1. NCBI lineage: Bacteria > Bacillati > Cyanobacteriota > Cyanophyceae > Oscillatoriales > Microcoleaceae > Microcoleus > Microcoleus sp. Pol17C6. The sequence continues at coordinate 20,359 of NZ_JAUBQH010000032.1, read as the reverse complement.
ACTTAATTCTGATGTCACCGAAAACACTTCAAAAGGGCCTGCAAAGTCCAGTACCTCGACATCATCGAACATTAAAATAGCTACGTTCCTAGTTGCCATAAGACATACTTCTGATAGAGGCCAAAATATCTGCGATTTGTTATCGTAGAACTGGTATAATTTAAATCATTAAAGCTATGCCGAAAAATATTCGCCATCGCGCCCTGAAACTATGTGTTTTGTGTCTGGCTTGCGCCCTAGCAATTGGTGTTGCGCCAAGTTTTACGCCCGCCCAATCCACAACTCAATTAGAATTTCGCATTATTCAATTAGAACGTCAAATTTCTGAACTCAGAGGACAAATCTACAGTTTTCAGAATCAAGGTTCTAGAGTTACCAGACCTCCGTCTCCTTCCGGTTCGGGTCGGACAAATGGTAGAATGCTGTCGGGAGACCCGCTGTTTGACAATTTAGCAACTTTGGCAATTGAAACTAAGCAAGATGTTATCAAAATTCAAGAGCGGTTGTCAAAGCTAGAATCGTCCAGAAATCGCTAGAGAAGTCATTAGTTAGAAGAAAGAGGGAAGAAGGAAGCCACGACACGGATTTTGACACGGATACAGGGATTAATTATTGAGCAAAAGTCGGAAGTTAGGAGTCAGAAGGAAGAGGGAAAAAGTCAGTAGTCATTAGTTAGAAGAATGAAGTCATATTCTCGCCAACTCCAAACTCCAAACTGTCCCCCTCTCCATCTCTCCCACTCTCCGACGTTGAGGTCGAGAAAAGCAGGGTCTGCTAAAAGTTAACTTGCAGAACTATTCAATGATATGGAAATAAAAGGCTGCAACCACAAAATTGATTGCTAACAGCAAGAGAAACCAGCCTGCGCGAAATGGGTAAGGGAATTTGCCCGTTTTCATCACGGAGTCGGATTTTAATTGGTTCTTCGCTATCTCTGGCATAGGTAAAGCTCCTAATTGATAATGTCACTCTATTTACAAATAGCAGAGAGCGTCGCACTTATGCACAATCCTCTAGAGTTATTTTTTGTAACAAGGAGTTTATACCGAGTTGAATTCAAATTAGTTTCAATCGCTCTCTCCGGCGTGGTAGGAACTGCGGACTAGAGGCCCCGATCGCACGCGCTCAAACCCCATCTCCCGGGCGATCGACCCGAAACGGTCAAATTCGGCTGGCGTCCAGTATTTACGAACTGGGAGGTGATCTAGAGATGGTCTCATGTATTGACCGAGGGTGAGCCGATCGCACTTCGCATCCCGCAAATCTCTCATCGCTTCGACTATCTCGGCTTCGGTTTCCCCGTGTCCCAACATCAAACCGGATTTGGTGGGAATAGTTGGGTCATATTGCTTAACAATACGCAGAACATCGATCGAGCGATCGTACTTCGCCCCCCTCCGCACCGGCCCTTGCAACCGACGCACCGTCTCAATATTGTGGTTGTAACAAGCCGGTTTAGCCTCCACCACCGTGCGAATCCGCTGGCGCTGCAACTCATCGAGTCCTGAATTCTCCCCCTCGGGAGCGGGCACGGGGGCACCGCCCCTACCCGTTCCCCCCCAAAAATCCGGCGTCAGTACCTCAACTTCAGTATGTGGGTTAAGAAGGCGGATTTGGGCGATCGTCCTGGCAAACCAACCCGCACCCCCATCCGGCAAATCATCCCTCGCCACCGAAGTCAGCACCGCATAGCGCAAACCCAACAACTGCACAGCCTCCGCCACCTTTTGCGGTTCCTCCGGGTCTAGCGGCATCGGAGAATGACCTTTATCTACTTGACAAAAAGCACAAGCGCGGGTGCAAGTCGGCCCCATCAACAAAAAAGTCGCCGTTTTTTGCGCGTAGCACTCGCCCCTGTTGGGGCATCTCCCCTCCTCACAAATCGTGTGAATTTGCCGCTGTTTGATAATTTTTTGCACTTGGGAAAGTTCGCTAGCTTTGCCAACGGGTCTACGCAACCATTCCGGCATCGCCTCGATTTCACCCCGCATTTGGGCGGCAACTGCTTTGACAGTAAGAGTTTTAGGAGTTTGGGGCGACATAAAATTAAGTGGCGATTGAGTTAATTCCTTCGATCGTATCCGAAATCAAAGCCCCTGAACTTGTAGGAGTATCACCCGAAATCAGGATCGCGCCGAGGTGCAACAAAACTAAACTCGCCCAGAATTATGGGTAGAATTCTGTTAGGGATATACTGAAGGTTGCAAATCATCACTCATTCATTACTGAAGGAGTCAGTCGTGGCTGGTCAAAAAATCTTGGTAATCGATGACAGTAAAGTCATCCGCGTCCGAGTCCGAGAGATGTTGCCTCAGGGTAACTTTGAAGTTCTAGAAGCAAAAGACGGCGAAGAGGGACTCAAACTGATCCGTCAAGCCCGGCCAAATCTAATTATGTTAGATTTCCTACTGCCCAAAGTCAGCGGTTGGGAAGTGTATCAAAAAGTGCAAGCCCATCCTGAGCTTTCTAAGATACCTTTGGTGATCATGTCGGGCCGCGAAGAAGAGGTGATGGAAAAAATTCCGAAACCCTTTGAGAAGCATTTTTTTGCATTCATCGCCAAACCCTTTGAGAAGAAGCAGCTAACCGAGGCAATCAAATCGGCGATGGTACTGGCCAAAAAGAAACCAGTGCCGGAAGCCCCAGCCGCCGCCGCTGCACCCACTTCCGGAGCGGGCGCCGCCGAAATTCAGGCGATGACTGCGAAAATGGCGAAAATGCAAGCGGAAATTGATGCACTCAAAAAACAAATGACTCAGGTGATTACGATCATCAAGCAGAAATTGAAATAATTCTGCTGTTTTTTGAAGGCACTTATGTAGAAGGAAACTTCCACACCGTGAAACTTTCAGTTGAGTCTCAAAGGCTGCGATTTTATCTGCATTTTTTTGCCAAATTGTTGGAGCGAGTGCGATCGCCAACAGCCTGCAACTGGTTTCTAAAAATCCCAGTGAGAAAATCAATTAAAAGTTAAAAATAAAACAAGGGAGGAAATTAATTATTAATTAATATTAGGATTTTTAATTCCCGCTCGTTCCACACTCAATTATTAACTCCTCAGTCTCATTTTTTTGGTTAATGACTAACGACTATTCCGATTTTTTGCCTCAACTGCGTGCCTCAACAGAGCAATTATTGAAAAGATTAGACTGCTTCGATCAAGCGCAGGTATTAGCGATCGGAGATTTGACCTTGGACGAGTTTCTTACCGGACAAGTAGAGCGAATTTCCCGCGAAGCACCTGTGTTGATTTTGCGCTACGAAAATACTCAGCAAGTACCCGGAGGTGGCGCAAATGCGGTCTATAATTTAGCCAAACTGGGAGGCAAAGTAAAAGTTGCTGGTTTGGTGGGAAAAGACGACCAGGGAAAGGCTTTGTGCGGTATTTTTGAGGCGGCGGGAATTGATACGGGTGGGATTTTAATCGATTCGCAGCGTCCAACTGTCACCAAAACTCGAATTTCCGGACACGCGCGGCAGTCGGTGACTCAGCAAATTGTCCGAGTCGATCGCAAATCGGACGAGTTGCCGGATTTAGATTTGCAGTTGCAACTGGCAGACTACATCCGGCAGCAAATACCGACAGTAGATGCAGTGGTTTGTTCCGACTACGGCGACGGAGTTTTGACGAATTTGGCGATCGAATCGGCAGTGGTTCCCGGCAAAACAATAGTAGACGCTCAAACAAATTTGCAGCGATATTCTGGAGCAATGTTATTTACTCCGAACTTGCCCGAAGCCGAGCAAGCCGTCGGATATGCTATCAAAAACCCTGAAACTTTAATGCAAGCAGGACGGGATTTGTTGAACTTAACTCAAGCTCAAAAAATCCTGATTACTCGCGGCGAAGAAGGGATGACTTTGTTTGAAAGGGCGATCGGCGAAGAAATCAAAAATTCACCCCCTCCAACATCCATTTGTGAAAAGGGGGAATTTGCAATTCAAAGTTGGGACATTCCCCCTTTTAACAAGACTGATGTATTCGACGTAACCGGTGCTGGAGATACAGTGGTAGCAGCAATGACTTTAGCTTTGTGCGTCGGTGCATCCGGTTGGGAAGCGGCAGTTTTGGGAAATTTAGCGGCTAGCATTGTCGTGCGTCAATTCGGTACGGCAACGACGACTGTAGACGAAATGAAAGAAGCTTTGAAAGCAATGATTGATTACTAATTATTGGTAATGGGGAATCGGGAATGGGGAATGGGGAATGGGGAATTGGTTATTTGTGATTAGTTATTGGTTATGGGTTATTGATTATTAGTTACTCGTTACCCATGCCCCATGCCCCATGCCCCATGCCCCATGCCCCATGCCCCATGCCCAATTCCCAATAACTACTTACTCTTTTTCAAAATTTGTCCCTTGTCATCAATTGTCAAACCGCTATTGGGAAAATCGCTCTTTGTCAAACGGTCAATCAACCCCACAGTCCTAAAATTGTTATCAACAGCCGGCACACCTCGCCCGTCAAGTTGGACGGGGATAATCTTACCAGAAACAAAATCCCCTTGCGGAGTCATTTTCACATCCAAAATTAGAGATTTACCGAGTGCTCCTGCTGAGGACAAAGTGCGATAACCCAAAAAATTGCCCAGCGAATAAGCAATCAATTTCCCTTTATAAAGTTCCATCGCTCGGGGAACGTGCGGGCCATGTCCCAAAATCAAATCTGCTCCCGCATCAATCATCGTCCGCGAAAACAAAACCATATTTCCCCGGTTTTCTCCGTAAAAGAACTCAGTTTTATTTCTCACATTCAGAGCTCCCGTTCCTTCAGAGCCAGCATGAACTGATATCACTACAATATCAGCTTTTTCCTTGGCTTTTTTGACAACTTCTGCTCCTGCTTTCAGTTCCAGCAAAGAATTGTGAACGTCGCCGTAGTTGCTGAAACCGATAAAGGCAAAATTCACGCCCTTGACATTTTTATAAACAATTTGATTTCTTTTACCAACAGCCTTCATGCCATTGCTGTCGATGTTTTTAATCGTGTCATTAAATCCCTGCTCGTGAAAATCGTAAGAGTGATTGTTGGCAATACTCAAAATATCAAAACCAACATCTTTGAAGATTTTGGCATAACTCGGAGGCGTCCGAAAGGCAATCAGCATTCGTCCGCCGCCTGCTTTGGAACTGTAAGGATAATCGGTCATCGTGCTTTCAAAATTGCCAAACAGAATATCAGCTCCTTTGAGGTACGGTTTTACCGACTCTAATAACATCTCTTTTTTTGCCGGCAGTTTGTTGTAGGGATAATTTGTACCGGGAACCATGTCGCCAACTGCTTTGATACTGACAGTTGCGGGCACAGTGGCAGGTTTTTTGGCAGCCGGGGAGGGCGATTTTGGATCTGGAAGGGGTTTGGCTGCGGCTGCTGGTGTCGAGCTCACTTCTTGTACCGCAGGCTTTGACGTTCGAGGGTTATTAGTAGCGGTGGTTGAGGATTTGTAAAGTTGAGAAGCCAGAACCAAGCCGGATATCGGTACGAGAATCAGACTCAGAGCACCTACTGACAGCCCAGATTTTTTAGTTTTAGTGCGGGCTAACTCTGGCTGCGGTGATGGCTTTTGCTGCCGTTGGTTTGTGGGTTTTGGAGTTGGGATTTTAGGGGGTTGGGGCGGAGATTGTTCTGGTGTTGGAGGGGGCGCAGTTGTGAAATTTTGAGGTTTTTCTAGCTTGGGCAAAGTGACAGGAATGGGAGAAGCGGGTAGACTCGCGGCTACTGCTGCACTCGCGGCTACTGCTGCATTCACGGCAACTAATGCACTCACGGGTTCGGAAGTCAAGCGTTTTTTTAATTCTACCGTCTGAGTCCAAGCGGGCAATTGCTGGCCGCCCTGCCGCCCGTAAATTGTCACTGAGTAAAGGTTATTTGGTTGCAGCCGCTGCAACCCTTTGACTGCGACTCGGAGACAGGCTTCTTCTGCGGGCAATTGTTCTGCTTCCAGCAGCAGGTGCAGGGTGTCATTTTCCCGGCTGGCTTTAGCCGTGACGCCGAAGCTTTGGAGTGCTTGGCCGATCAGAAATGCGATCGCCCTGGCATCGCCTTCTTTTGCTAAATTTAAAATATCTTGTTGGCTCACAAACGCCTCTACTCTCACACTAGAAATTTAGCTCGATCTTATATCAAATTTGGCGGCACAGCGTTAAATACCGATTGATTTAACTTAAGTAAGTGGGTACCAATAAACAAAACGTTGGCAGAGGACGCCTGCGTGAAAGGGTCTACTCGCTCTCACTCTAGCTCCTAACTAAATCCGACCCTACTTTTATAAGATATTATGATTTTTGGCGCTTGCTAGCTGAATACAATATTTCCTAACGGTTATCTTAGCCGATCGCCCAAACACTTCTATCCGGCATAATTGCCCCCTTCAACTTAACATCGGTCAAATCAGTGCTCTCTTTATTACAGTATTTTGGGTAAATAAAACTGGTTTATGAGCGTCGAGAGTGCGTCGTGGAATGTACTGAAAATATGCGGTTTAGCAGCGAAGAATTAACGAAAAAACCGGGTTTCTCGTTACGAGTGCCAATGCCCCTGTCCCACTTCCGCCCAAATTCACACAAAAACGATCAACCTGCAGGCTCGGAAGCTTGTTAAACTCTTGGTCATGCCACGCTATTAGTGAGAAATCGACGGCGAGCCAAAATCGTCTGCTAGCGCCCCCGCAGTGCTGCGCTGCGGGGCCTGCACTGCACACTGCACGTAGGTGAGATTAGCTGCAATCAACTTTCGGGATGCCGCTGCTAAAGTCGCGGCCGCCAATGTAGTTGTTCGTTTTAAACTAATTATTTAAAGGAGTTGCACGTCAATGACACAATTGTGCTTATGAGAGCTGGCTCGGTGCCCTCTCAAACCAGGGTTTTTCGTTAGTCTGGTGCTATTAGCGAGTTAGTTAAGCCCATAGCAGCTAGGATCGAGCTAACTCAAGGTTAAACTAAAGCTCGTCATGCGGCGTTGCCTCTCAAAACCCGGATTGAGTCTTATGGCGCATTACCGCTCCTCTGTATGTTTGTTCACCTGCATTGCCTGTCTGGGCGCTGCGTTCAGTCCAAGTGCCGACGGAGGGCAACAGGTACTCAATGCCTCTGCGCGTGCTGTTTCCCAAGAAATTGCTCAGGCAAACTCTCCCCCGGACGATCGCCAGGATTCCAAGCCTCCAAAACCGTCTCCAGCGCCCGATAAAAACAAATCTCAGCCGTCCAAAACGTCCAAATCTAATTCTAAGATCCCGAAATCGGTATCCAATTTGATCGTCATTTTGTCTCGTCAGCGGGGGTTCTTAATGTTGGGTTTGGCAGCAGTTGTCGTCACGGCAGCGGCAGTATTTATCATGATCAAATTAGTTAGCAGTGACGAGTCAAATTATTCTAAGCGAAGACGAGGAAGATTTGATCGCCACAACCAAAGAAACTCTCAATTTACTAATCCTGATTCTCCTACAAACTCGCACGAAAGTAGACCGAAAGAGACTTCTTCGGGGCGACAGTCGCTGCCAGCCTTGCCCTACCCTTTTGATTTGCCAAAAGGCCACAGTATCGAGAGCAGCGATCGACCTTTACCGTTTATCAGGGAATCCGGGGAACCAGAATCCAAGGATGCAGCAGTCGAGGGCGAGCGAATTAACTCCGACACCTCGCCCTTGGAAACTCACAGCAACGGATACAGCAACACAGGTTTCAACATTCCCGAAACCACTAATCAAACGGATTCCCTAGCGAAGAAGAAAGGTATTGCCCTTCCCGAAACGGATGGTAGACCTAAAGTTGATATTATTGAAGCACTGATTGAAGATTTGCAGCAGCTAAATCCGGCCAAGAGAGGCAAAGCAATTTGGGAACTAGGCCAGCGGGGAGATTCCAGAGCAGTTGAACCGTTGCTCGATTTGCTCGCAAATTCCGACTCCAAGCAGTACAGTCTAATTTTGGCAAGTCTCTCGGAAATTGGCATCCGCACGCTCAAACCCATGAATAATGCGTGGTCAATTTCGCTGCAAAATGAAAATCCCGAAGTGCGTAAAAATGCAATTCGCGACTTGACGCGGATTTACGAATTGGTGAATCAAATCAGTTACTTGTTGCACCGTGCGACGGACGATCCAGATCCAGAAGTTCAGGAAACTGCTCGCTGGGCAATCAATCAGTTGAACCGCCTCCGTCCGCGTTCTGGGATGGATTAATAAATGTAGCAATTTTCAAATAACTTGAACTTGAGATTTGAAATTGGAAATTTATAATTTAGATTATGTTAAAATTAGTGAATGCTGACTAATGACTAAGGACTAATGACTAATAACCATTTAAAACTATTGTTCCTCTCAACTTCGGTCGGTCAACTCGGTTCTGGGTTGGGCGGCGGAGTCGAACTTACAGTCCTTAACATCGCTAAAGAATTACAGAGTCGCGGTCATAAAATAGCAGTGGTGGCGCCGATTGGTTCGGTTTTAGAATCAATTCCCGTAATCGAAATAACGGGTGATTTGCAAGTAACGGCCCAAACACAAAATTACAATGATCCTATTGTGATGCCCGCAGATTCTGTGCTGGCGAATATGTGGGAATATGCTCGCCAAGTTCAGGATGAATGGGATGTCATTGTTAATTTTGCCTACGATTGGCTGCCGTTTTATTTGACACCATTTTTTAGGACTCCGATCGCACATTTGATCAGCATGGGCTCCCTTTCCGCCGCCCTCGATCGCATAGCCGGACAAACCGCCCTCCAGTTTCCTGGTACGATCGGAGTTCACACCGCTTCTCAAGCCCAAACATTCGCCTTTGCCGATCAATGTCAGTTGTTGGGAAATGGCATAGATTTATCCCTGTACGAATTTTGCAACCAACCGCAGTCTAAATTAGCTTGGCTAGGCCGCATCGCCCCGGAAAAAGGCTTAGAAGATGCAGTAGCAGCAGCGAAAATTACAGGCATTCCCCTGAAAATTATGGGCAAAATGCAAGATGAGGATTATTGGCAAAAAATTTGTGCAGATTACCCGGATGCTCCGGTAGAATATTTAGGGTTTCTGACAACAACCCAAATGCAAGAGCAAGTCCGTCAGTGCCGAGCATTGTTGATGACACCGCGTTGGGTGGAAGCTTTCGGAAATGTCGCGATCGAGGCTTTAGCGTGCGGTGTGCCGGTGATTGCTTACGAGCGCGGGGGGCCGGCGGAAATTGTGAGAGACGGGCTGACGGGCTTTTTAGTGGAGCCTGATAGCGTAAATGGCTTGGTAGGTGCGATCGGCCGCTTAGACCAAATTGACCGCAGCGCTTGCAGGCGACAAGCAGAGGTAGAATATTCTTTAGCAGCTTTGGGCGATCGTTGTGAACACTGGTTCAAATCTATCACTGCTAGTAGGGTGCGTCAGTAATAATACTGGCCAATTTTTAGAAATATCCGCTGACTGACGCACCTTACAAGTTTATTGAACAGCAATTCAACTCTATTCTAAAATTGAGTTAAATAAACTCTTAATCGACCACAAAAAAAGCAAACAGAAAAAACTATGGCAACCGAACGTTTAGTGCTTTTATCCAGTAGAGAAATCGAAAAAATGCGCCAAGCCGGCCGTTTAGCGGCCGAACTTCTGCTACATCTCGAACCGATGGTAAAACCGGGAGTAAGCACTCTAGAAATTAACGATGAAGCCGAACGCTGGACTTTGGCACACGGAGCAAAAAGTGCTCCGCTAGGCTATAAAGGATTTCCAAAATCTCTGTGTGCTAGCGTCAATGAAGTAGTCTGTCACGGCATCCCCAATGCGAAACAAATTCTGAAAGAAGGTGACATTATTAATATTGATGTAACACCTTTAGTTGATGGTTATCATGGCGATACTTCCAAAACTTTTTTTGTGGGAACACCTTCACCTGTAGCGAAAAAGTTAGTTGAAGTAACCGAGGAATGTTTAAGAAGAGGAATTGCGGAAGTCAAACCGGGTGCTCGTACTGGCGACATAGGTGCCGCGATTCAAGAATATGCTGAAGCACAAGGTTTTTCGGTAGTGAGAAATTTTGCGGGACACGGGATTCACCGAGTCTTTCACACTGAACCGGAAATTCTGCACTACGGCAAGCGGGGTACGGGAAAAAAGCTCAGACAAGGCATGGTTTTTACGATCGAGCCGATGATTAATGAGGGCACTTGGGAAGTGGAAATTCTCGCCGATGGTTGGACATCTATCACCAAGGATGGAAAGCTTTCGGCTCAATTTGAACACACTCTGGCGGTGACTGATTCTGGGGTGGAAATTCTGACTTTGCCGTAGCAATCATTAACAAAAAATCTGAAAAATTCGCTCCTAAATCAATAATCCATCATATCCCGTAGGGGCGGGTTTCACCGACAATATCTAACGATTATAAACAATATAGATAAACCCGCCCCGTCACAACCGATAACCCACATCAACCTGAAATTTGCATCGAATCCGAAAATGTAGGTTTGTATTTATGGGTGGGTGGGGGCGGGTTTTCGAGATTGTCTGTTTCAGTCAGAAATTGTCTGTAAAACCCGCCCATACGGAATTACGATCGATTCACCAAACACGATATAAATAATAACTAATAACTAATGACTGACATAAAATTTCTGCAACCAGGAGATTTGCTCAAAGTAATTGCCCCTAGTGGCACTTTGCGAGAATCAACCAACTTTGAAAAGGGTGTAGAAATTTGGAAATCTCGCGGCTATCGACTTGAATTAACACCGGGTTTTGACGATCGCTGGGGCTATTTGGCAGGTTCCGACGAAAACCGCGTCCGACAGTTGGCAGATGCCCTCAATGACCCGGATTGTCGCGGTATTCTCTGTGTTCGAGGCGGTTTCGGCAGCACTCGGCTTTTGGAAAAAGGAAATGTGGGAAAGGCGGAAAATTCTCAATTTCCAACTCCCGATTCCCATTCGCCGAAATGGTTAATCGGCTTTTCCGACATTACTGCTTTGCTGTGGAATCAGGCTAAATTGGGTGTTTGGGGTGTTCACGGGCCGATGCTGACAACTTTGGCTGCTGAACCGGATTGGTCTGTCGATCGACTTTTTGACTGCATAGAAGGTCGTCCCTTACAATCTTTGCAAGGTAAAGGATGGGGCAGCGGACAAGCCACCGGGCGGCTGTTTCCGGCGAATCTGACGGTGGCTTCTCATTTGCTCGGAACCCCGTATCAACCGGATTTGACCGGGGTTATTCTCGCCTTTGAGGATGTTTCCGAGGCTCCTTACAGGGTCGATCGAATGTTGACTTTGTGGCGGATGGCGGGGGCTTTCGCTGGCGTGCGGGGCATTGCTTTGGGGCGCTTCAGTCGCTGCGAGATTGAGCCGAGTATTCCCAGTTTTAGCATTGAAGAGGTTTTGCGCGATCGGCTGGGGGATTTGAATATTCCCATTGTCTCGGATTTGCCCTTCGGGCACGAGGGAGTTAACGCTGCTTTGCCAATGGGAATTAGGGCGAGTCTAGACGCTGAATCGGGATTGCTGATTTGTGGCGATCAATCGCAACTTTAGATTAGGGATCAACGTCTATAACTTTAACATGAGATTTTGCACCCGCTAAATAGCCGGGTTGGGTGAGGTTGACACGGTTGGCAGAAATTACATTTAAAATGGATTGTGTATGCAAATGTCGGCGCCAAGAAAGCAAAAAGATTTTAAAATTTTCGAGAGGTTGATATGAGAACTCACAACTTGTTAAACAGTATTGCTGCCGCTGTGCTAGTTGCAGGATTGGCACTCACTGGCATTTCGTCTAGTGCAGTTGGCGAACAGATACAGAATAACGATCGCATCGACGGAGTAATTCGCCGCACTTCCCCCATCTACCGTTTCCGAAATATGTGGACACCGGGATCTCCGACGGAAGAATTGCGGGGTCAAGAATACACATTCAGCGCTCGGGAAGGCGATAACATTGAAGTGTTTTTAGACACAGATAGAAGTCGCGGTTTTACTCCCGTCATGGTGCTGTTTTACGGGAACAACAAACAAGTCGCTTTTACGCAAGACCGTTCTTTTAATTATCAAATTCCCCGTAGTGGCGATTATAAACTGTTAGTGTTAGCAAAAGATGCTGCCAGAGGCGGTAGCTACACGCTGGAAGTTGCGGGAATTGATGGGGGCGGCAGACAATCTCGCAATTCGCGGGACGATTGGTACACGAGACGAGATAACGATCGATATGACGGTCAATATGACAGAGCACAGCTTCTGCAAGATGATTTTGGCTTGCGGTCTGTTGATTGTCGCGAGAGACGTTCTATGGTGAGAGTCAGGTTTGATGAGGGAAATCAAGACTCGACTTACTGCGCTGTACCGAATAGAGCTTTTCCGGCGGGAGATTATTACTACAATTCGCGGACTAGAAATTTAGACTCGGCGAGGCGGAATGATAGTAGATTCGATGCGGGCCGAGATCAATGTCGGGTAGTGGTGGGCGGAGTTTGTGTGACGAGATAAGTAGGTCAAACTGTAGGGCGGCATCAGAAACCGGGTTTCTTCGTAGAAACCTGGTTTCTTTGCGTAAGTTGTTGCGGCCTTTAAAATGTCTGTCAAAAAAAATCAAAGTCTTGTGGGGAGTAGGGATTGGGCATCCCGCCCGCCCTGAATATACAATTTAAATGCGCGACAGCTTATCGACGCACTCCGACTCCTCGAAACCGGGTTTTTTACGCTCATCTGTGGGCTGCAACACGTCTTTCAGAAAAAACCCGGTTTTTGACTACCCGTGCCTTCAGAATTATTGGTATATTAATAATATTAATGATGTGGCAAAATATATGAGCGTTAAAGAACTTGAAACAGCAATTATGAACCTGTCGGTTAAGGAACTATCAGAACTCACTGCTTGGCTGATAGAGTATCGCCAACAGGTTTGGGATAGGCAAATTGAAGACGATTTGGAGGAGGGGCGGTTAGATCCACTACTTGATGAAGTTGATGCAGAGTATGAAGCGGGATTGGCTAAAGTGTTATGAAGCATCTGACTTTACCGCGTTTTTGGAACTGATATCACCAGCTACCTCAAGAAATACAAGCTTTAGCCGATAAAAATTACGAATTACTCAAAGTCGATCCGTATCACCCTTCGCTGCATTTTAAAAAAGTTGGCAGGCGAAAGCATTTGCAATCGGTGCGAGTAGGGGATAGTTACCGAGCTTTGGGAGTTGAGAAACCTGAAGGTATTGTCTGGTTTTGGATAGGGACTCATGGCGATTACGATGCAATATTAGCTCAGAAATAAGGTTCACTTTGAATCCTTCAAACTAGAAAGTACGTCATCTATTAAATATATGGGTGTCAGGGAGATGCACAGTATTTGACATAATAGGAGTACCCCAAGGTTTAAAGCTAGCATAAAACCGGGTACGAGTATCAAAACCAAACCTATACAAATAATGTAAAAATTTGAGCTGTACAGCAAAGGAGCAAATAAAGCAGTGAGAAAAAGCCATTTGAGGAGAAATGGCAAGTTACCCTGAGTGTTTATATTGTATGAAGGCTTCGCTCCACGACAAGTAGGCTTGTAGATCAACCCGAGTACAGACAGATCTCTCCAAAGTTCTACAGTGGATTCAAACTTTATTTTCTTCATAGTCTTAACGTCTGGAGTCAAAAATAATGTAACAGCAGCATCCAGAATCTACCCGTTTATATTGTCAAGTATTGCTGTACTGGGTTCTTTACTAGGTTTTTATTCAATTTTTTTATTCAATGAGTGCCCCCCAACAAGTGGAGAAAACTCCATTATACAGCGCCTATAATGCCAGGAGTCTAGATGTCATTTGCGAGGCTGGTGGCGCAAAAAGGGCGGTTCAGCTAATTTACCGCCAGCCTCGCAACCAACCAAATCCCGATCGCCCAAAATCGAACTCAGCCACTCCCCTCATCTCCCTCCCCGCCGATCGCCGAATTTTCGATCAAAAAGGACGATCGCACAGTGGTAAGCTACCAAAGGCATTGAAATATCTAAGGTAGAGAAAAGTTAAAATGTCGGCATTAAATGAAGTTCCCTTGTTGTTGCGGGCAGCCCGCGGCGAAACCCTAGACCGCCCGCCCGTGTGGATGATGCGTCAAGCCGGCCGCTACATGAAGGCTTATCGAGATTTGCGAGAAAAGTATCCCTCGTTTCGCGAACGTTCCGAAATTCCCGAAGTTGCGATCGAAGTTTCCCTTCAGCCGTGGCGCGCGTTTCAACCCGACGGCGTAATTCTGTTTTCCGATATTGTCACCCCTATGCCCGGTTTGGGCATCGACATGGACATCGCCGAAGGCAAAGGCCCGATTATCCACGCACCCATCCGCACTCAGCAGCAAATCGACAACCTGCAACCGCTGAACCCGGAAGAAAGCTTGCCGTTTATCAAAACAATCCTGAAATCCCTGCGCGAGGAAGTCGGCAACAAATCCACCGTGCTCGGCTTTGTGGGCGCGCCGTGGACGCTGGCGGCCTATGCGGTTGAGGGTAAAGGTTCTAAGGATTATGCGATCATCAAAAACATGGCATTTTCCGATCCAACTTTACTGCATCAGTTGCTGTCGAAATTCGCCGATGCGATCGCCGTTTACGTGCGCTATCAAATCGACTGCGGCGCGCAAGTAGTGCAAATGTTCGACTCCTGGGCCGGTCAACTGTCCCCGCAGGACTACGACACCTTCGCTCTACCTTACCAGAAACAAGTATTCGAGCAAGTCAAAAAAACCCATCCCGACACACCGCTAATTCTGTTAGTCACTGGAAGTGCCGGCCTCCTCGAACGCATGACAACATCCGGCGCGGATATCATCAGCGTCGATTGGACTGTTGACATGGCCGACGCGCGCCGACGTTTGGGCCCGAATATGAACGTTCAAGGAAATCTCGATCCGGGCGTGTTGTTTGGTTCTCAACCGTTTATTCGCGATCGAATTCTTGATACAATTCGCAAAGCGGGCCCGCGCGGACACATCCTCAATTTGGGACACGGCGTGTTACCGGGTACTCCCGAAGATAACGTGCGTTTCTTCTTTGAAACCGCAAAACAAGCCGACAAATTGCTTGCAGTTCCTGCTTGATTTGATTTCGATTGTAGAATCCAATCGAATCCGGTTAATTGCACTTGATATTTGTAGGGATACGGCAATGGCGTATCCCTACGGTGGAAAAAGATTATATAATCGGAGCAAATCCGGTTAATTGCATCTGATATTTGTAGGAAAACGGTATTTCCTATTAATGTCAACTTAACGTTAAACCCGCAGTCCGGCAGGGACTTAAGTCCCTGCCTCAAAGCTAAAGTCCTCTTAAGAGGACTGAGAAAAAGACTTGTAAACTCATTAGTCCTCATAGCGAGGACTTTAGCTATTAGACAGGGACTTAAGTCCCTGGCGGCTTTCGGCTTAAGTTGACACTAATAGGCCATGCCGTCTGCCCTACCGCCCTTAAAAGCGTCAAACCCTCCCTCTTCCCCTGCGGCAAAATGAACTCCAAAAAAATTTTTGTGACGGGTGCAAGTGGCTGTATCGGTCACTACATGGCCGAAACTTTGATTCAAGAGACAAACCACGAACTTTACCTCTTAGTTCGCAACCCGGAAAAATTAAAATTTGACTGGAAAGCCCGCCCCGGCATCCATATAATACAAGGCGATATGCGAGATATCGATCAACACGCCGAACTTCTCCAAACAATTAATGTGGCAATTTTAGCTGCCACTGCTTGGGGAGGAACTCAAGAAGTGTTTGACGTTAACGTAACCAAAACTCTCCGCTTAATTCAACTACTTTCGCCACAGACTTGCCAACAAGTAATTTATTTTTCAACAGCCAGTATTCTCGGTAGAGACAACAATTTGCTCAAAGAAGCCGGGGAACTGGGGACAGATTATATTAGCTCAAAATACAACTGCATGGTGCATTTATCAGCCTTGACAAATGTGCCTCCGATTACGGCACTTTACCCGACATTAGTATTGGGAGGAGACGCAGAAAAACCAGTCTCTCACTTGTCATCTGGCCTGCCACTTGTCGCAAAATGGATTGGTTTGATTCGCTGGTTTAAGGCAGATGGCAGTTTTCACTTCATCCACGGTGCAGATATTGCTAAAGTAGTTAATTATTTAGTTGAACATCCGCCCGCTTCCGAGGAACCGCGACATTTTGTGCTAGGAAATCCGGCGATTACAGCTAATGAAGTGGTAGAACAAGCTTGCCAGTATTTGAATAAAAACATATTTTTTCGGATTACTCTGTCACCTTGGCTAGCGGATTTCTTTATTTGGCTGTTCCGAATTCAAGTGGCTGCTTGGGATAGATTTTGCATCAGCTACCGCCATTTTACCTATCAAAATCTTGTGAATCCCGAAAGCATAGGAATGCCGAGTTACTGCGGCACAGTTGCCGATATGTTAAGAACTAGCGGGATTCCCGGCAAAGATTCAAATTAGGGGAGAAGGAAGAGGGAAGAAGGAAGAGGGAAGAAGGAAGGAGGAAGAGGGAATGTGCACCTTACGAAATATATGTAGGGTGCGCCGAGGCGTATTTTACGAATAATGTAAGTTTTTTCAAATTCTTTTTTGCCTTAGTCCCATGCTTTTTAAATGCGATTATCGTCAATTAAGGGTCAAATACGATAAGATATCAGCATTTGCAAACTTTAACAGGGAACTGCAAGCTAAAAATTGCGCTGACGATCTTTGTCTTAGGGGGTGTCGCCCCTCGCCAGATATGCGATCGAGTGCAAAATCGTAATTTTAGCCTTAACATGAAGTCTTGAGAGTCGATCGAACTCTCAAACACGCCAGCCCGATCGCAAGTTGTTTACTGATGTGAGGTTTAACATATAATGCGAGTTCTTCTAGTTTACCCGCTGTTTCCGAAAACATTTTGGTCTTACGAGAAAATCCTAGAATTAGTCGATCGGAAAGTTCTGCTGCCACCGCTGGGTTTGGTAACAGTAGCAGCTATTTTACCCCAAGAATGGGAATTTAAGTTAGTTGATCGCAACATCAGACAAATCACAGAAGCAGAATGGGAATGGGCAGAACTCGTTATTCTGTCCGCAATGATTGTCCAAAAAGAAGATTTGCTAGACATCATTCGCGAAGCAAAACGGCGCGGTAAATCCGTAGCTTGCGGCGGCCCTTACCCCACTTCCGTACCCGAAGAACCTCAAGCAGCGGGCATAGATTACCTGATTCTCGACGAAGGCGAAATCACCTTGCCGATGTTTGTCGAAGCAATAGCGCGCGGCGAAAAAAGCGGAATTTATCGATCGGACGGCGTAAAACCCGATGTTACGACAACTCCAGTCCCCCGCTTCGATTTGCTGGAATTAGATGCCTACGATTCGATGTCGATTCAATTTTCCCGAGGTTGTCCCTTCCAGTGCGAATTCTGCGATATCATCGTCCTCTACGGCCGCAAACCCCGCACCAAAAATCCCCAACAATTGATAGCAGAATTAGACTATCTCTACAACTTGGGCTGGCGGCGCGGCGTGTTCATGGTAGACGACAATTTTATCGGCAACAAACGCAGCGTCAAACTGTTGCTAAAAGACTTACAAGTCTGGCAAGAAGAACACAAATTTCCGTTTACTTTCAACACCGAAGCCTCCATCGATTTAGCCCAAGACCAAGAATTGATGGATATGATGGTAGCGTGCAATTTTAATGCAGTATTTCTAGGGATTGAAACTCCCGACGAAGAAAGCCTGCAAATGACGAAAAAATTCCAAAATACCCGCAATTCTCTGATAGAATCGGTAGAGTTAATTGCCAAATCCGGTTTGCGAGTAATGGCCGGATTCATCATCGGATTTGATGGCGAAAAACCCGGTGCCGGTCAGCGGATTGTCCAGTTTGCCGAAGCAGCAGCAATTCCGAGCACAACCTTTGGAATGCTGCAAGCTTTGCCGCACACTGCATTGTCCCACAGACTAGCAAAAGAAGGGCGGTTGCGCGACAAATCTGGCAACCTTAATCAGACTACTTTGATGAACTTTATTCCGACGCGGCCTCTCGAAGATATTGCCCGCGAATATGTCGAGGCATTCTGCGAAGTGTACGATGCTGAGAAATATTTAGACCGGACTTATCGCCATTTCTTAATGTTGGGTGCACCTACAGCAAAGATACCTGCAAGAGTTCCCAGTTGGATCGATTTGCGAGCACTGTTAACTGTGGTTTGGCGGCAGGGAGTCAAGCGCAAAACTCGCTGGAAGTTTTGGCATCATTTGTTCAGCATTCTCAAGCGTAATCCTGCGGTTTGGGATCATTATTTAACAGTGTGTGCTCACAACGAGCATTTCCTGGAATACCGCCAGATTGTGCGGGATGAAATCGAAGCTCAATTAGCCGAGTTTTTGGCTAATGAGTCTCAAACTGTATATCAAGAACCTGTTGCTGTTGAGGAAAAGCAAGTGCAAGCTGTTTAGGGTTGGAGAATTCAACCGCAGATGAACGCAGACAAACGCAGATGAATGTAAGATTGTCTGCGTTTATTTTGTTTTTAATCTGGGTTCCAGGTTCGGGCTGGAAATGTCATATCCTGCCGGTCTGCCACCTTTTGAGAGCAGGCGAGAGAGCCTCCCGAGGGATTCCCAGTTTCTCACTGAAAACGTGAAATACTACTATTGGCGGCAGCAGTTATTTCGGCAGATAGAGGCGCGATCGCCCGCAACTATGAAAATCTAATTAGAAGCTCAAAAATATCAAAATAGCGATCGCCCTCAACCCGCCATGTTAGGAACAAATCAACTCAGAACAGCCGCTCTCTTAGGACTCCTAAGCGGCCTTCTCGTTTTAGGAAGTTATTATTTAATCGGCAACGAGCAAGGACTTTACATCGGTTTAGCGCTAGCCGCATTCTCAAGTTTTAGCTCTTGGTACTATTCCGACACCGCCGCGTTAATGGCTTACCGCGCTCAGCCAATCGCCCGCACCGAAGCTCCCGAACTCTACGATATGGTAGCATCGCTGAGCGAAAAAGCCCAAATTCCGGTGCCGAAAATATTTCTAGTTCCCACTCAATCTCCGAACGCATTCGCCACAGGAAGAGACCCGGAACACGCGACAATAGCAGTTACTGAAGGCATCATCAAGCTGCTTTCCCGCGAAGAATTAGAAGGGGTTTTAGCGCACGAACTGACGCACATCCGCAACCGCGACACACTCACTCAAGCAGTTGCAGGAACAATTGCCGGTGCGATTACATTTGTCGGGCGAATTCTGACTTTTGGAGCGCTTTACGGCCCGGTAACGCGGGACAGCAGACAAGGCGCCAATCCATTTGGTTTGCTGTTTTTAATCATTTTAGCGCCACTATCAGCAACCGTAATTCAATTGGCGATTTCTCGGACTAGGGAATTTGCAGCCGACAGCGGTGCGGTGGAAATTACCAATAACCCGATCGGCTTAGCAAACGCCCTGCAGAAATTGGAGAAACTGGGTCATGAAATTCCTATGCACGGCAATCCTGCGATGTCGCCGCTGCTGATTGTGAATCCTTTTTCGACTAAAGGTTTGCAGTCACTTTTCCGCACTCACCCGCCGACAGAGGATCGCATTCAACGGCTATTAGAAATCGCGCAGCAGCAACAGCAAGGTTCTCCTGTTATGGCCTACGTGCCCGGAATTTAATCGCTCAAAAATGCAGCAACAATATGGAGAAACCCGGTGTTTGGAAGCAGCCGGGTTTCTGTATGTTTATTGGGTTTTTGGTTATTAATTAGGTAGGGGCGATCGCTAGTATAAAACTTTTGCCTTCTTCATGACCAAACTCGCTGAACTGGATAAGCATCAAAAGCCTCATCGCGACTAATCAAAACCAGCGAATGATTCATGGTCTGTGCTACCAGAATGCGATCGAAGGGATCTCGATGATGCAGAGGAAGACCTGCATAAATCTCAGTGTCTTCAAGTGTAATTGCTAGAATTTGAGTGTTAATGTATTGCAATTCCTTCGGCAGGTCTTCAACTGGTCGATTCAGTTGAAGCTTACCGACATTAATTTTAATAGAGATTTCCCACAGGCTGGCAATACTAAAATATAAACCTGTTTTAGTATCGATCGCTTCTTTTGCTTTAGTACCTAGATTGGAATCGCCAAGCAAATACCACAGAAAGGCATGAGTATCTAAAAGGGATTCCATGTTACATATATTCCTTTAGATCTTCCAGCGGTTCATCGAAATCATCAGACATAACGATCTGACCTGCCCAACTACCATAACCATGAGGTTGTTCAAGTTGTTCGGGAGATGTTTCTGTTTTGGCGTGTTTTTCAAGTAGATATTTTGCATAATGCAATAAGCTGCTACGCAGCTAAACCGGATAAAATAGCATTGCCTTTATTTTTGATTTTTCGATCCCATTTAATAACCAT
>NZ_JAUBQH010000123.1:0-4764 GCF_036701145.1 Microcoleus sp. Pol17C6 | reverse complement strand
TGCCTATCTTTTTTTACCACAAGTTGGCTCAATCCTTACTAGCTATGGGTTTTGGGTGGGTTGTCACCCCCCCAGAAAACCGAAGGAACCTAAAGCTGAAGCAGAGCAGTGACAGAGGTTTGAGTAGCAATTGTGCAGAAACTTGCGAACCGGGCTGAAAGCCCCGCTTAGCAAGGATTTAAGCTAAATGAGCCAGCAAGCCAATTTGAGGTAAATGGCTTGTATCTCCGCCTATCCCTTTATAGAAATAGGGGCTTCCTTATTCACTATCGATTTACCGAGGAATCAACCAGGAGCGATCCGGCTACCCAACAAGCCGATTGCCCCCAATTTCTCCGTGACTAGACCGAAAAATCGAACAGCAATATGCTTAATTATGCTTAATTATGTGTTCGCCCCTGGTTCTCTCTTCAATTCTGAAACGGAAGAGGCAACCACTGACAGAAGCCATGGGCGATCCGCTTTATTAGCTTTTGTTAGAAATTGTTAGCTTTTATGCCTTTTCCGGTTGTTGCCGGAGAACTCACAAGCTGTTTGAACTGGGCAAATTCCACCATCCGCCGACGATCGCCAAAACATCGGTGGATGCAACAAAAACCCGCGTCGGTTGCCTCCGCAAAATCCTCCTCAATAGCTGAAGCTAGGGCGCGAGATGGGAGCCGTGAGCCTGTTTGATTATATGAGCTCCGTCGTGGGCGATCGAGCTGTCGCTCAAGCCGATCGCTCGTTACCCAGATGTGACGGGAGCAATTGATGCCAGTGCTGCTACGAAGTTGTCACAACAACAGGAGCAATGTGAGCAACCGGCACAGTCGAAGAGCGGGTAAAAATCAAGCGCCTTGACACCTAGGATTCCCCATTCATAAGGGTGCATTATTTTTGTTTCTGCACCTAAAAGTCTGGTTTGTGATCACAAAAACATTGCTTGCTACCGATTGAGAACAGTCATAACCTGCCTCAACAGGCAAATGTACGCTCGACATAAAAAAGCAGCAATTTGACCGAAAAAGTCAGACGGAAAGCAGGATATTTTCCGGTAAATACAGGTAAAATGCAGCCCCTGCAAATACCTGTAATCTCACTGATTTTATACTGCACTTGCCTGACTTTATACTGCACTTGCCTGACTTTAGCGCTCCACAACAATTAGTGATTTTTTAGCGTTTTTAACAAAGACTGGATTGACTTAATAGTCAAGTTACGATACCTAAGTTGAATTAAAAATCAAGTTGAGCAAGTGCGAGAAAAGTGGCAGGTAGCTAAAATTTATGAAGCGATTTTGTAGCGTAGTACCCACTATGCCAGCAATAAAGTTGAGGCTGGACTATCTGGTTTTTGCGTTCCGAGCCGGGCTGTTTGCGAGTGTAAGGCTTACCTCGATCAAGTGTCCGCTGCCGTCTATTGCTAACAGTCAACTACTAAACTACCATCGCCAGCCTTTCAATTCTTTCCAATAGCAAGCGAGAGCGACCTGAAATTTTAGCAACGGGTGAGAGGAAAGCAGGCGCGATGGAACACAGATTTGCAAGCTCTGCTCGAAACCATTCTGATAAAAATGCTTTCACTTCTTCGTCAGTTTGCTGCACTTCCTCGAACAAACTAGAACGCCCGTCCAGCAATGCCACAATGTCTTCAATATCAGAACTAAAATAAAAGTTACCCCCACCTCTACCAATGAAAGCTTCTATGCGTGGAAGCGAGGAGATAAGGCGTTGAAAAAATTAGGATTTGCCTACCACTTGGAAGTTGGTAGCGAATAGAGTTAGCAATGCCCGGCCTGTACCAGCGATTGGAAAACCCTAATACAGAGGAGTCGCACGGCATGACATCAATTGAAATTTTCTCATAGTGCCAGCGACACAGCGGTGCGCCTGATTCTGTACTCTCTTGAAGCCCGATAGTTTTCAGCAATTCTGAGAGTTGGTAGTATTCAGCCGCTTATGCAATGGAGACCACGCAATCAACATCATCGGTGGGTCGAATGTCGGGGGCCTCCGCTTCATCGAGGTAAAGCGATATTGTTGCCCCTCCTGTGAAAACGATGGTAGTGGGTACGGTCGAGAGTACCCTGGCAACTATTTCCAGCATGAGTATCTGCTGATTCATAGAGCGACGAGCCTTTTTTCAAGTTCGCTAGCGGCTAAACGTTGCTCCCGCACCCGACCAACTCGAATAGCGTCAATCAAGCTGAGCAAGGCGTAGAGTTTTGGATCATTACTGGCAGCTTGGGGGACTGAGCGGTACAGAGGTGCGATCGCCTGCCCTCTCACGACACCTTGAGGGTCAGGCCAAACGTAAACCTCAGATGGTGAGGCAACCAGCTTGCTTTTCAATGGCTCAGCAGAATGTGCAGTTGGCAGTCCCCGCGAGAGGGGGCCTGGTTGGGCGTAGAATACATAGCGCAACCCGTGAACCAAGAATTCCAACACCGCTTGCTTCAAAATTTTCCGCTCGGAGCCATAATACAGACCGGCAGCTTCAGAACGCTCAAGGGCAGCATGAACCTCTGATGCGCTCATGCCCAAGCTTTGAGCGAGAGAACTGTACGTCCAGTTCGTTGAATCCCAACTGTGGACTTTGAGTATTGCAAGGATATCTTGGGGTTTTAGCATAGCGGATGAGCTAGCACATTGTTACCTTTATTCTATATTCGCGAATAGCGAATACTCAAGGTGTGGCCACTTTAATTTACGGAGGGCGCGCTCGTTGAAGGGCAAGAGCCTAGTAGCGAATACAGCGCTTGCCCCGGCCGCTTGAAGCCATTGTAGGAGCGCTATTCGAGCGCGTGTTTCAGAAAACTTAGCCGCAACTTTCTTTATCGATATAAATATATCTCCCAATATTGCTTGCTACCATCTTTCCTTTACCGATATAAATATATCTCCCAACATTGCTTGCTACCATCCTTCTCTGCTTTTTTCCAGTTCTTCCCAGCTTGTATAAATTTGCATAAATTTGAGTTTTTTGTTGCTAATACCGCCCCAAATTGGGTTCACAATTCAAGCTGAGCTTACAAATTTTTACTCATAAAAACTCAAAAACTACAGCAATAACTCAGAAAAACTCATCGTCTAGCGGTCTCAAAAAGTTAATTTTGAGGTGTTTTCCTGTCCCGGTACGCTTAAGATTTATTTAACAACTAAACAGCTTGCCTCTGCATTCCCCAATAGTCGCAATTGTAGAAAAAGCAAGCGACTAACTGGTAGCAATTATGCTGTACTTTCAGGTTCGAGCAAGCCGAACTAATCGAATAGACTGTTAAAGTTGCCTAAAAGATTGCCGCCTTGTTATAGCCATTCAGCTATGGCATATTAATGTATCGGAACAATAGCGGTAGCGTTTTTCTAGCAAGAGTTGCAGTACAGGGAGCCGAGTTTGATTGAATGCAGTGCTAACGCACTTTTGTATAAGAGGAGTGAAGTGGAAGAGTATTTTTTTCGGGCTGCCAGAATGCTCATGCAGAGTGTTCGCTATCTTCATCTGCTCTGTTGCCTCGCTGATTCAGGTACTAATGCCAGTGATGTTACGACTACTACAAAGGTCAGGTTCTTCTAAGAAGTAATGCCGGCCAGCAATAAGCGTAAGCTGCATTCTCCACACAGAGGGTGCAACTTTTTGTAAGAAAGAACACATTACGATTGTTACTGAAGGCCACAAAAAGCTTTGTATTTTAACCCTTCTATTTCCTAATATTTCCTAATATTTCCTACTTCTCCCTAAAAATTCCTAAATTGTCCTCCAATTTTCACAAATCTTAATTAAATTAAATTAACTTTCGCTGCTTTTAAATAGATTTTTTGTACTCCGACACCTCTTAAATCCTCCTAGTTAGTGCGCTAGTCGCATAGCAAGCCATGTCAAATAGACGTACAAAAGTCGGATTTGAGCACTTTTTGCCAATTTATGGTTTTTGCAAGAGTGCCATAGGAATTGTTGGTAGCTGCGAGTTGCGCTCACGCTCACTCTGGAAGCCAAGACAAGAAAGTTTGATGGGGCAGTTTGGACAAGGATAGAACTGTGCTCGTGCCAGTCGCTCTTGAAGCCAGGAGCGAGCTAGTTGGTGTACACGACAGCCGCCTTTACAATGGAGCGGATCATCGCACGACACAAGCCAGTTGGTGCAGTTCGGCATTGGCGGCGGACACCAAGAGCTTTCGCGCGCCCGCTATCCTGTTTGCAAGCGAAGCAGCCGGCTGATGTCGAGGATCGCGAGGGAATCACTCGTCCGATAGCCAGCAAGAGCGCGATCGCCATGACACCTAGGATTCCCCATTCATAAGGGTGCATCGTTTTTATTTAAAAGTAATAAATAAGGTTTTGTACGGACAAAACCATTGCTTGCTACCGATTGAGAACAGCGAAAACCAGCCTCAACAAGCAAATGTACGCTCGACACAAAAAAGCAGTAATTTGGCATAAAATTGCAGGCATTTGCAGGATATTTTCGGGTAAATACAGGTAGAGTGCAGTCGCTGCAAATACCTGTATCTCACTGATTTTGTACTGCTTTCCGCCTGATTTTATACTGCAAGTGCCTGACTTTAGGGCACACAAAAATTAGCTAATTTTTTTGGTGGCGGCTTTGATCGACGGTACGGGGAGTTCGCTAAAATATTTTGGGCAACGCGCGACCAATTCCTGAAAATCTAAAAAGTGCCGATCACCCACAACAGCCACCAATTCCGCCTCATTGGTAACAAGTTAGAAAGGAGTAGATTTTGTCAATACCTCTTTCTGCAGAAATATTATGGAACAATAATGATA
>NZ_JAUBQH010000031.1:66210-76421 GCF_036701145.1 Microcoleus sp. Pol17C6 | reverse complement strand
GTCGCTCATGTTTCTGTGTCAAAAAAGCTTTAGGATGGGATCTTATCACGAATTGTTACTATTTTGGAGATGTCTAAGGGTTATCACCAAATTAGTCCTGGACGCATAAATACCAAAAAAACCGTGTTTTTTACCGATTCGGCTGGCTGCGACGCAGTATTTTTGTAAAAAAAACTAGGTTTATGAACCCCATGCGTAAGTCCTAATTTTAAGAAAATTTTGCATAGAGAGCGGAAATAAAATTCACGCTTAAAAAGCCTACTGCGAGTACGAGAATGATAAAGATGGCGATACTGAAAATAGACTTTAGCTGATCGCCAATTCCGGGTTTTTCTGAGTTCATTGGTCAATTTGGGCAGTAAATTTTAGAGGGTCAATTGAGAAAGAGTAGATTATACCAATGCGCGAACAAAAAGGCAACTCCCGACAACCTCCAAACGACGCTCGCCCTCAGTAGGTCGCATTTTTTTTACTTTTAATCTAAAATCTAAAATCTCAAATAGTCTTAGGCATTTTTAGGTTAGCCTGGACAGCTATTGTTGATCGCCCGAACCCGATCGCGCCCGCGTCCTGTAAAATAGAGGGCGCGTTGGGGCGAACCTTTTAACAGCCGGAATTGGGCGCGATCGCCGTCAGATCCCAAATACATAATAATATGGCAGTCATCCTTAACTTACTCACAAAGGTAAAAATAGAAGAGTGCCAAGAAATAATCTAAAACATATAACTGAAAAAAGGATATAAATCGATGCTCCACCCAATCTCGCAACCTTACCAACAACGAGCAAATACTATGACCCAAAGAGCCGTGCGGAAGCCAAAACCCTCTGTTGCAAACCACTTGAGACCAAGTTTTCCTCAAAGGCACTGGCTGGAGCTGGCAGAGTACGCCTCTCTGGCGGCCTCTGGTGTGGGTTCCCTGGCGGTGGCAGTGTCGGGCCAAGCTTTTTACGGGGTGGCTCCCCTAACTTTGGCTTTGTCGCTGAATGTTGCTAACCGGTATCGCTTCGAGCAGCAAGTGCGGGTGCATCAACATTCGGAAATGGCTCAAGTCCAAAAGTCTGTCAATAAAGTCGAAAAAACGGCGGTGACAGTAATTGTTAAATTACGCAGGCAGTTGTCTGCAGATATTGCAGCGCTGCGCCAGCAAATGGCGGCAATGCCTAGGGCTGAGGGCTTTGAGGATTCTCTCGACATTCAGCGGCAGTTGCTGAGTTTAGGAGAGTCGGTAGCTTCTTTGCAAGAAATCGTGGCGTCTGCTGTGCTCGATGTCCGCCAGCAGGTGAGCGAACAACTGCAAGATTTATCGGTTGGCCAACGGGCGAATCTCCAAGCTGTGGAACAGGCTATAGAGCAACTGCAAAGCGCGACGCAAGGCTTGACAGAAACTTCTATCACCAGAGACGACTGGGAAGTAGTAAATACTCGATTTTTGGAAATCCAGAAAGTCATGGCCAATTTGCAAAGCCAACTGCAAGCTCCCGCGCACCAATCGACTGCAGATTTGTCTATTGTCCAAGCTCAAATCCACCGTTTGGAACACGAGCAGCAAGAAGTTGTCAAACCTCACCTCAAGCGCTTAATCTCGGTTGTCAAGGAGTTGCAGCACACACCAGAGAATCGGCAGTAGTCATTAGTCAGCAGTCATTAGTCATCAGTCAGAAGGAAGATTTTTCGACTCTGAGATTCTGCGACTCACGCCCGATCGAACCCAATTTTTTCGACAACTGTGTTACAAAATGAAAAGCTAATCTGTCTAGTTCACCTGTTTTCAACCTGTTACAAGAAAATTAAATGACTGCAACCGTAACTATTGCTGATAACCCGTTACTAATCGGTCAAGGATTGCCTCCATTTGACGCGATCAAACCAGAACACGTAGTCCCCGCTGTTACCCAACTACTGACCGAACTAGAAGCTTCGCTAGCTGACTTAGAATCGTCTGTAGAACCGACTTGGAGCGGCTTAGTAGAACCATTGCAGCGACTCGGAGAGCGTTTAAATTGGAGCTGGAGCATTGTCGGACATTTGATGGGTGTGAAAAATAGCCCGGAACTGCGATCGGCTCACGAAACAGTACAGCCGGAAGTAGTAAAATTTTGGAGCAAGCTCAGTCAAAGCAAACCGCTTTATGAAGCTTTTAAAGCGCTGCGGGCAAGCGAAAATTGGGACAGCTTAGAGTCAGCTCAAAAGCGAATTGTCGAAGCCGCTCTCCGAGACGCCCAACTCTCCGGCGTCGGTTTAGAAGGCGAGGAAAAAGAGCGTTTTAATGCCATTCAATTAGAATTGGCCGAAATTACTACCCAATTTTCCAATCACGTCCTCGACGCTACCAAAGCATTCAGCATCACCCTCACAAACAAAGACGAAATTGACGGTTTGCCGCCGAGTTTGTTGAGTTTAGCAGCTCAAGCCGCTCGCAGTGCCGGCGAAGAAAATGCGGATGCCGAAAACGGCCCTTGGCGGATTACTTTAGACTTTCCCAGTTACGGTCCTTTCATGCAGCACAGCACCCGCCGCGACTTGCGCGAAAAGTTGTACAAAGCTTTTATCGGCAGAGCAAGTAGCGGAGAATTGAATAACTGGCCGTTGACCGATCGCATTTTAGCTTTGCGCCAGGAAAAAGCTGCTTTGCTCGGGTTTAGCAGTTATGCCGAATTGAGCTTGGCGAGCAAAATGGCTCCCGACGTGACAGCAGTGGAAGCTTTGTTAGAAGAATTGCGCCAGGCTAGTTATGATGCTGCTGTCAAAGATTTAGAAGAATTGAAAGCTTTTGCTGCCGAAAAAGGCGCGGCGGAAGCTGGAGATTTGAAGCACTGGGATATTGGTTTTTGGTCGGAACGGCGCCGGGAAGAAAAGTTTGCTTTTAGTGCCGAAGAATTGCGCCCTTATTTTGCTTTGCCACAGGTATTAGAGGGGTTATTTGGATTAGTAAACCGGCTGTTCGGCGTGACAGTAACTGCGGCGGACGGTCAAACTCCTGTGTGGCACAAAGATGTGCGCTATTTCCAAATAGATGACGAAGCAGGAAATACGATCGCCAATTTCTATTTAGACCCCTACAGTCGCCCCGAGGAAAAGCGCGGCGGTGCTTGGATGGACGAGTGCGTGGTGCGCGCTAAATTTGTGGAAGCCGGAAAGACAACAACACGGTTGCCGGTGGCTTATTTGGTGTGCAACCAAAGTCCTCCGGTTGACGGCAAACCGAGTTTAATGACTTTTTTGGAAGTCGAAACTTTGTTTCACGAATTCGGTCACGGTTTGCAGCATATGCTGACAACAGTAGACTATCCGGGGGCTTCTGGCATCAATAATGTTGAGTGGGATGCAGTGGAATTGCCCAGTCAATTTATGGAAAATTGGTGTTATGATCGCGCGACTTTGTTCGGGATGGCAAAGCATTACGAAACCGGAGAAACTTTGCCGGAACACTACTACCAAAAACTGCTAGCAGCGCGCCACTACATGAGCGGCACCGTCATGCTCAGGCAAGTACATTTTAGCAGCGTTGACATCGAATTGCACCACCGCTATCGATCGGGCGGCAGCGAAACTGTGGCCGATGTCCGCAACCGCATTGCTAAAACTACGACTGTTTTACCTCCTCTGGAAGAAGACGCATTTTTGTGCGCTTTCGGACACATTTTTGCGGGCGGCTATGCGGCGGGGTATTACAGTTATAAATGGGCGGAAGTGCTCAGCGCTGATGCTTTTGCGGCGTTTGAGGAAGCGGGTTTGGAAGATGAAAGTGCGATCGCCTCTACAGGTAAGCGCTTCCGAGATACAGTGTTAGGATTGGGCGGCAGTTTGCACCCGATGGAAGTGTTTAAAACTTTCCGGGGACGCGAACCGAGCACTAAAGCTTTGTTGAGACATAGCGGTTTAGTTGCGGCTTAATCTGGCATAATCTACTGTGGAATAACTGGGGATTAATGCGGGTGAATTTATCTGCATTAATCCCTGTTTTTTGTTAAACAAGATTGAGGCATATCCTGTATGTCTAGGGTGGGGTGTGCATGAAGTCTTACCGCTATCGAGCAGATTCCAGGTTTATGAAGCACACAACAGATCGTTGGTTCCCCGTAGGGACACGGCAATGCCGTGTCCCTACACTTCCTAAACCGGGAACACGCTATAATTCATGCGTAAAACAACTTTTTTCGTAAGTTCCATTGTTAGAAAATTGATAATTGGAGCCACAGTTTTTTTATTAATTTTAATCAAACTAAAATTTTCACTACCAACCCATTTTATTGTAGAACCTCATGCAATAAACATCTGTAGTTTGGCACATCATCGCCAATCTTTGGGTAAAAATTGGGCAGAAAGTGCGCTCGCCAGCAGCTTTTAGTTGAGGTTGGAAAGCTCCTCAAAGCAGCATCAGTCTCAATACTGTTAGTATAGAGTTCGATTTGGGAATATTTACTGTTATTGAGCACTGATTATACTAGAATTACATCTCGCCGAAATTAAATTTATATTTCGCAACATTTACGGGTTGTTTTCTTTATACAGCTAATGCTTTTATTCGCAAATAAAAATCGACGCTTTTACCGAATCTTTAAGATAGAGTGGCAACAGCGAGTCTTTTTTAAATTTTTGATAAAGCACGGGGTACTAGGCGTCAAAAGGGTGAAAATTTTAGGTAGAAACTAAAAAACTTAGTTGGGATTAATTTGAGGATTATCAGAAAAAATCTTTGTATATTATATGATCAAAAGTAAGGATTGATAGTCAATCGTTCACCTACAGATTAAGATTTTCATGGATATTCAATTAATTAATATCGGTTTTGGTAACATTGTGTCTGCTAATCGAGTGATTGCCATTGTCAGTCCCGAGTCAGCGCCAATTAAGCGGATTATTACTGATGCGCGGGAGCGGGGACAACTGGTAGACGCAACTTACGGCCGCCGCACGAGAGCGGTAATTATTACAGATTCGAGTCACGTCATCCTCTCGGCGATTCAGCCGGAAACGGTTGCTAATCGTTTTGTGATTAGCAAAGACGGTCAAGGTCGGGATGATTGAGGTTGGTCAGTTGCAATTTGAGCGCTTACGGTCTAAAGTAAGCGGAAACTTAAATTGTTACACGTTTCTATTCTAAAAATGAAATCCGGTAAATTAATTGTTCTGACGGGGCCTAGCGGTGTGGGGAAAGGCACCTTAGTACGATCGCTCCTCAATCGCCATCCCGAATTGTATCTTTCGGTATCCGTGACAACTCGATCGCCCCGTGAGGGAGAAATTGAGGGACAGCACTACTATTTTGTCAGCCGCAGCCGCTTTGAACAAATGGTTGAGGCTGGAGAGTTGGCGGAATGGGCCCAGTTTGCCGGTAATTTTTACGGTACTCCTTATTTTGGTCTCAAGCAAGGAATTGGTGAGGGAAAATGGGTAATCCTCGAAATAGAGTTGGAAGGGGCTAGGCAAATTAGGAATAAGTTTGCAGAGGCGCTGCGAATTTTTATTTTACCTCCTTCTTGGGAAGAATTGGAGCGGCGGCTGCGGAGTCGGGGTCAAGATTCCGAAACTGCGATCGCCCGTCGGTTGGTGCGGGCTAAAGAGGAAATTGAAGCTGCAGGGGAATTCGATTTCCAAGTTGTTAATGACGATTTGGAAGTTGCTTTAAAAAAGCTAGAATCAATACTTAATTTGGTTGAGCTTTCAGGTAACTAATGACTAATTACCCATTTCTCCGTCCTGGCTAAAACTTCGCTACTTTGTTTGATAGCAACACAAACTTTTAAATTCAATTCCAGAATATTCGATGAAGGCGAAATTTTTCTCAACGGTTCAATTTCGCGAGCAGAACAGCCCAACATTTCCATATAAGCTAGCGTCCAGCCAATAGCTGCAATGTCCCCTACATTGCCTTCTCCGGCGCAGAGGTAACATCCCAATTCGCCCTCCGACCCACACTCAGGACAAACCCAGTTGCCCAGTTGTGAATGGGGCAGATTTGTGCGGGAGGCGGATGCAATTGTTAATGCTTTAATATGATTTTGAACTACTTGTTTAAAACCTCGGTTTTGGTTGCTGCGGTGGTCGGAAGGTGTGTGCGATCGCCCGATTGCTACTGCTGGCTGTTGTGGCGAAGCAACAGAGGCTGTTTGGTTCTCCCTGGTTACTCTAGATTCGCCTAGGTTCGCTGTTAGCTGAATACCATAGTCTTTAGACTCCGCAGTCTGAGAGTGGTTGAGTGCGCTGGAGGAATCGGGTTCGGAAGTTGTGAAGGATTGTTCTATGCGATCGGCAAAATCTTGCATTGAGAGGTGATGTTCGATCGCCAAAGACCAAGTTCTTTTATGTCGGAGGTCGCCATATTTTCTGGCTTCTTCCTCAGTAATGCCGATCGCCGCAGCCTCTTGGCGCAGCACATTCATCGAAGTCATTGTATCTGATATCATTAGTTTGTTTGCAGTTAAATTTACGATTGCCCGCTCAGCCTACAAATAAATTACCTTAGATATACTACAATAGTCCGGACTATTTTGAGATCCTAGTCGGAAACCCCTGATTTTCCGTTATGAAAGAGATTGTACAATCGCCCTGAAACCCTTATTTTACGCTTGGCAATCGCACACTGTCCGAAGCATTGATAGTAGCCTAAATCTAAAATCTAAAATCTAAAATCTAAAATTGGATGACTTCAATTCTTCCCGATACAGCTTTATCTGTTGCCGGACTAACATCATACCTGCAAGAGTTGTTGGAGGGCGATCGCAACCTGCAATCAGTTTGGCTGACAGGCGAGGTGTCGAACGTTTCGCACCACCCCAGCGGCTGCTTTTTCACTCTGTGCGACACCGACAAAAGCGCTGCTATTCGCTGCGTGGTGTGGAATTCTCAGCGGCAAAAATTGGTGCAAATACCGGAAAAAGGAGAACAGTTGCTGGTTTTGGGAAGCATCCGGGTTTACAAAAATCGCGGCGAGTACCAGTTGACAGTTGTGCAATCGCTACCGGCTGGGGAAGGATTGCAGGCTTTGCGGTTGCAGCAATTGCGATCGCGCTTGGATGCTGAGGGTTTCTTCGATCCCGCCCGAAAGCGCCCGATTCCCGCACACCCGCAAATTGTGGCCGTGGTGACATCCGATACTGGCGCTGCTTGGGGAGACATTCAGCGCACTCTAGCCCAAAGATATCCCGGTTTGCGGGTGTTGCTGTCGCCGACAGGAGTGCAGGGAGAATTGGCTGCTGCTGCCATTGCGAGGGCGATCGCCCGTGTAGAATTGGACGGTAGGGCGGATGTGATCATTTTAGGGCGCGGCGGCGGTTCTGCGGAAGATTTGGCTTGTTTTAATGATGAGAGAGTTGTGAGGGCGATCGCCAATTGTGCGATTCCAATTATCACAGGTATCGGACACGAAAGAGACGAATCTCTCGCCGATTTAGTAGCAGATAAACGAGCCCACACTCCAACAGCGGCGGCGGCTCAAGCTGTACCAATTTTAGCCGATCTTTACTTTGAACACAAGCAGCGAATGGTCAATTTAGCAAACGCTGTGCGGGCAAGATTTCAGACAGAAGAAGAGCATTTGCAACTGTTACAAAATCGATTAAAACGCTTACCTGCGACCTCCCGAACTTTGCGGCAAGCAACTGGTAAACTAGAGGTATTGCAAGAAAAGTTATCCGCACTGAATCCGGCTGCCGTTTTGCAAAGGGGTTATGCGGCAATAATCCAAAGTGACGGTACGATCGTCCGCACAACTGACGGTTTGGAATTGGGAGAGGAATTGACTGTGAGGTTGAGTCGGGGCGTGCTGAAAGTTAAGATTGTAGAAGTATTGGATGCGGAAGAAAAGTTATGATTGATTCGCAGTTGCGCCAGCCTGATTGGAATTATGAGGAAACGGTCGATCGAATTGAAGCGATTATCGATCGGGTGGAATCGGGAGAGTTGCCTCTAGAGGAGGTTTTCGAGCAGTTTGGGGTGGCTGTGGAGTGTTGGCAGGAGTGCGAAAGGTTTTTGGCGCGTGGGAAGGAACAGATGGATTTGTCGATCGAGCTTTTGGCTGCAGAACCCGATTTTTAAGCGCAGGTGAACGGGGATTAAGGCCGATAAATGTAGGTGAAATACCAGGTGAAACCGAAAGTCCGACAGGGAATTAATTCCCCGCCGGAATGTGTGTCAGACGTGTTTGTTAACACCATCAAACACCACAAATCAATGCAAACCCTGACAAATAAATCCCGACCAATAACTCAAATCATCAAAAGGATTTGACAGAGTGTAAATATTTTCTTTCAAACTTTCATATCCTTTCTTCTGTTTCTGAATCTGATTCTCCCGCTTCGTTATTTTCTTCAACTCCGCCCCCAACTTATTAAACTCATCCGTCTCCTTGTGGTAGGATTTCTGCCGCAATTTTAACTTTTGTTTTTCCTTTTGAACCACAGCCAATTTTGACTTTAAATCCCCAATAATTCTCTGAAGCAACGGATCGATTTGCGGTTGATAAAGCTCTTTCAACTCCGCACCCGAAATTGTCCGCAACCTCACCTGTGCCCGTCGCAAAGCCTCTGGACGACTCAAACCTTCCCGCCGATACTGATAGTAAAAAATCGAAAACAGCGAAGTAGCAAAATCATCCACCGCCCACAAAGTGCTGACCACACTCCGCGCCCCCGCACACAAAAAACCCGTTCCCAAACTAAGAAGATTATCGGTAATTTCCGTACCTCCTAAATTAGTTTCGCAGCAGGACATAAACACATCGGATAACTGCGGCAAGCGCCAACCAGGTGTCATCAATTCTCCTAATGTGATAGTCCCGTCTCCTAAAAACAATCGCGATTCTAAAGGATTGTCCAAACGCGAAACAGCGTGGTGGCTGGAGTGGATTACATTCACATTTTGGGTGAGGTTTCGATAGGCTGCGACTGTTGCTTCTTGACTTCCTTTTAAGTGTTCAGGTTTGGTCACTATTTCGGCAATTTGTTCGCACTCAAAAGGAGTGAAGTACAAATCATCAGTGGCATTTTCCACAATTCCGTATTTCGGCGATTCGATGGTTTCGTCTTTACTACAATACTCCAAAATTCTGCAACTTGGAACGTAACGAATCAGGAAATAATCGCTAAGAACGCCCCCCGGCCTCCCCTTGCTAAGGGGGAGTTGGGGGGGTTCTATCGGCAATGCTGCCAACGGAATCTGATGCAAATACAAATGCGGAATCACAATCAATTCCTCAATCCCATCCAAACAATTACCAATCAACTCATCAACTTTCAACCGCTGCGACAACTGAGATAAAAACTCACCCATCCCCTGTTGCCAAATTTTCCTATCCTGCAAGTAAGGCGACAACCAACTCTGACCAATCCAATTCTGAAAAGTTGCCAAACCCTCTCCCTGACAAGTGTGAATCTGCGGCGCTTTATCCTTGTAAATCACAAAAACATGAGTATCATCATCCGTCGTGTAAAAACAGAGAATCGCCGTCTGCGAATTGTCAATGAGTTGCTGCATCGCCGCAAACTGCATCGGCTCGACTTGAACTTGTCCAGCTAAAACTGGATCTAAACTGCGAATGTTTTCCCAGATTCGCTGTTTCTGGGCTTCCAATTCTTGAATCTTGTCAGTGTAAGCAGACAACTCTGCCCGACTCCGCGACTGACTCCCCACACCTGCTAATTCTTTATTGCCTTCAGAAGGTTTGCGGAGTTGTTCAACTTCTGCGTCAATTTCCCGCTGCTTCGCCTCAAATTCCTGCAAATATTTTTGCACGGCGGGTGGAATTTCGCTGCTAGCATACAAGTCATTGCTGTGCATTAAATCGACTAACCGCTGAGCCCGAGTTCTGTCGCAGTATTCTATGGCTTTTTCCAGTTGGTTGCTGTTGACAGAAGCTTGAATTGCCTTTTCGTAAATACCTATAGATTCCGCTAAAATCTGCTGGCGGATATCGTCTGAAGTTGCCCAACTTCTGCTTTTTTCTACTGCTTGGATTGCTTGCTCGAATCCTTCCAGGGCGATATCCCAGAAGCCAGCAGTGAAAGCGGTATTGCCGAGGTTTATACCAGATTGCAAGCAGTCTAAAGGGAAAGTAGTAGGAGTGCGAATTTCTAATGCTAAGCGAAAACAGGCAATCGCCTCTTCTATATTCGCCGCCCTTACTCCTTCTATTCTCTCACTATAGGTAAGACCCAAATTGTTTTGAGTCCCTGCCCAATCTTCGGGATAATTCTCACGGGTACGGACTT
>NZ_JAUBQH010000031.1:0-66110 GCF_036701145.1 Microcoleus sp. Pol17C6 | reverse complement strand
TTAAGGCTTCCCGATAACAAGCGATCGCCTCTTCTATATTCGCCGCCCTGACTCCTTCTATTCTGTCACTATAGGCAGTCCCCAAATTGTTTTGAGTCAATGCCCATTTTTCGGGATAAGCCTCGCGGGTATAGACTTTTAAGGCTTCCCGATAACAAGCGATCGCCTCTTCTATATTCGCCGCCCTGACTCCTTCTATTCTGTCACTATAGGCATTCCCCAAATTGTTTTGAGTCCCTGCCCAATCTTCGGGATAATTCTCGGGGGTACGGACTTTTAATGCTTCCCGATAACAGACGATCGCATCTTCTAAATTCTTTGCCCTGACTCCTTCTCTGTCACCATAGGCAGTACCCAAATTGTTTTGAGTCAATGCCCATTTTTCGGGATAAGCGTCGCGGGTATACACTATTAAAGCTTCCCGATAACAGGCGATCGCCTCTTCTATATTCTTTGCCCTGACTCCTTCTATTCTGTCACTATAGGCATTCCCCAAATTGTTTTGAGTCATTGCCCACTTTTCGGGATAAGCCTCGCGGGTATAGACATCTAAAGCTAGCAGATAACAGGCGATCGCCTCTTGAACATTCTCTGCCCTGACTCCTTCTATTCTGTCACTATAAGCCATCCCCAAATTGTTTTGAACCCCTGCCCATTGTTCGGGATAATCCTCGAGGGTATAGACTTCTGATGCTTCCCGATAACAGGCGATCGCGTCTTCTATATTCTTTGCCCTGACTCCTTTTATTCTCTCACTATAGGTAAGGGCCAAATTATTTTGAACCGTTGCCCATCGTTCGGGATAATCCTCGCGGGTATAGACTTCTGATGCTGCGCTATAACAAGCAATACCTATTTCTAAATTCCATGCCCGCCGCCCCATGGGAAACTGATTAATTAAGTAGCCAAACTTGCCAATAACTGCTGCGATGGATGCAGCTTGTTCTGAGGCAACTTCTGTGAATTTTGATGTAGTCCAAGCTTGTAATATTTGAGCAAATTGCACATCCAATTTATCAAAATTTTGTTGTAAAATAGGATAGACAACTTTAGGATTACCACCACTTTTTATCATTGCCACCAACACCTCCTTCAAGAATTTTAAATAATCTGTATGAGAATTTCCAGGGGCAATAAAGTTAGCCAATTGTGCCGCTAGATTCTGCAACCAAGCTGCCTTGGAGTTGCCCTCTGCTGCCATCTTCTCCGCTTCCGCCGCCATGACTTGCACAAAATTGGCATCAACTAAGTCTCGATTGGCGTTAATAATATCATTGACTGTACCGCTACGGCACTCAACCAGGGCTTGAATCAGTTGGAGATAGGCGGCGATGCGTTGTTCGTCCATTAGAGTTTCCCTTTATTCTGTATATATATCGATCGGCAATTTGGGGGATAATTATGCAAATTCCTGAAAAATTCTAGATATTTGTCTTTGAAATATTGTAGATACTGTCTTGACAGGTCAAGACAGTATCTACAAGTCATAGCAATTTATCCAGATTTCTGAGAGATTGCCGATTTATGACAAGGCCAAATCATCATCATCTCCCCAAATCTCAGCCAACTTCTCCAACAAATCTTCAGCAATCAGATTCAGTTCCGCTTTCACATCCTCCTCAATATCTGAAGCTTTCTCCACAGGTGAAGATTTATCCCCAGAGAAAGATATATCTTTATTTCCCAAACCTCGACTACTATAACCACTTCCCGCTAAAGCCTTCCCCCCTTCATATCCCCAGTCAGATTTCTCACTACTGTGCAAAACTTTATTCAAAATTGCCACTATTTCAGAAATAGATTTATTTTGCAATTTTTCCCTAACTTGTGCTTGTGCCGGGTCATTTTCTTCCAAATCAGATAGCAACTCTTCAATTTCATTTTGCACTAGCGGAATTGCCAACTCAATCCGATCCAAATACTCCCACAACTCCTCAACGGGTTTGAGATTAATTAGAGAAATCTCTTCAGTTTCATCCAGAATTTCCACAGCCGGAATAAAGCCCAAAAGTTTCACCTTATCGAAAGGTTCGGCAAACTGAACGACGATATATGCAATGCGATTTTCCCGCACTTCCGGCAGAGAAATAGCCCATTCTCCGAGCTGAACCGGACAGCATTCTATCTTGCCAATTCCCGGCAAAACCAAATCGCCCACATCCACAACCGCCCGCATTACTGGATTCCAACTATCACCGCCATCAATATCGGTTTCCATTTCCATCCATTCCAAGAAATAGTTAACCGCCCAAACCGCCAGGGTATTGAAATAAACCCGCTTGCCTTTTTGCGGATTAGCTTGCTCTGAAGCAAATTGCAGAGCCAAATTGCGGGCAGTTTGCTCCAGAGGAATTTCTAACAAATAAGTATCTATGCTATTCACCATTATTCCTCGGGTTGATATCCAAACTTAAGTGCAATCTCTTTGACGAGAGCCAAACCTGTTCTTTTCCAGTGAGAGTTGAGAGTTTGATAGTCAATGTTTAACTCTCTGGCAATTTTAGACAATTTATCTGGAGGGTCTTGCAACAGCAATCGCAGTGCGAGTACGTGAGAATTGGCATCCGGTCGAGGGCGGCGATTTTCGGGATTATTTGGCTTCTTCTTATCTATTTTTTCATTGGGATAACTGTTTCGCAGTTCTCCCATCGGATCGTCTTCAATACACTGCCATAGTTGGCGGCCGATGCGCTGCTTATTTTGAGCTTGTTCTCTCTCGATGAGTTGCTCAATTCCATTTTTTGTGGTATGGTCTATAGGTTCTTGACCCTCAAACTTTTCACCTCGCTTGCTCGTAATCGGAGCATCAAAACTAACACTAAAAATCTGTTGCTGCATCCGGCGATATTGCTCATAGACTTTGTTCTTGAGAGTTTTATTGAACCGCTGAACCACTCGGGTTCGCAACACATCAGCAGCGAGATTGTCGAGGTCAATTCCCCTCAAAAATGCCGAAAGCGTTTTGAGAAAACCGCAATAAGCTTCCTGCATCATTTCCTCTAAATCAATATTAGGATAAGGATGCTTGCGAATTCCGGGCAAATGGGGAATGAGTTGGCACAATTGATTTTTGAGTCTTTCTTGTTCCTTACTACTCTCTTGCGAGTCTTTCAAGAGTTGTAGAAGTTGGCGTAACTGTTCGTCGGTGTTCACAGGCACGTTCGGATGACATCGAGATAATTCGATTATCCCAGGGAAAATAGTGCTGTAACGTGCGAGCAATAACAAAGCCAAGGAAATCGGTTTGAGTTCCCAACCCGTGGGTGGAAGCAACAAGTTGAAACTTGCCCCTACAGGAACTAAACCTGCTAAGGGTTCGACGGGGGTATCATGTCTCGTCATAGTCCAGTTTTTGCGTGTTGATACTCTGATATCGCAGGTTTTGGCGGCTTTATGCAGAATTGAGCAAAAATTTTTCGTAAAGGTAATGCAATAAGGACTGAAGTCCTTACTACGAAATTAATCCGGTGTAAAATTGACAATCATAGGGACTTCTCCATTGCGCTTTTGAAGAGATATCGCAGGAGTCGCCCCGTTTTATGCACATTCCAAAAATAAATCATATCAAACCCTATTGATAGCAAAGGATTTGATATGAAGCGAATTCTATTAGCCAGGATTTGGTATAGCGCGGTTTCTACAATTTGTCGATCGACCTTTTGGCTTTATTCGTCAGATTTTTTACAGCATCTTTAGCATCTTCTGCTGCGTGGCGGGCGGAGGCTTCGGCTTGTTTGGCTTTGCCTTCAACCTGGTCTTTTCTGTTGCCCGTGATATTACCGAAAATTTCCTGAGCTTTGCCTTCTAAATTTTTGCCGATCGCCTTCGCTCTGTCTTCTGCACTCATAATAAGCTCCGTTTGGCAAGTTGCTTTAGTAACATTGTAAAATCAACTTGCCTGCAATTGCCTTTAACTTCATATTAATTTATATTCTGCTTGACCTCGGTCTTCTTCTAAGGACTTACTTCGTGCAAATTCCTCACTCAAAAAGTAAACAATTCCTTTTTTTGACAACTGTATACGTCGGCAAAATTCGTCCTAAAAAACTATTTCAAACTCGCCGCAGCAACCTTAATCGGTTCCAGTAATTCTAACGGCAAATGCAGCATATTCAATTGGGTGCTATCTGCTGCTTTCCTTTCCGGATCGGGGCCGTGATAATCGCTGCCACCTGTTGCCAGCAAACCGTAATTAAGGCACAAATCTTTCAACTTTTGGATTTGGCTAGAACTGTGGCTGGGATGGTATACTTCAACTCCCATTAAACCAGCATCTACTAATTCTTTTAAGACTTCCTCAACAGCGCCGCCGCGAAATAAATAAGGGTGAGCCCAAACTGGTACGGCGCCGCAACTCTTCAGTAAATCGATGCCTTCGAGGATCGAGAATTTCTCGTAATGAACATAAGCCGGGCCGTCATCTCCCAGCCAGCGATCGAATGCTTCCCGCGATGATTTCGCGTGACCGGCTTTTACAAGTGCAGAGGCAATATGAGGTCTTCCCGGTGCCATTCCTGGGGATGTTTTTGGCAGTTCGATCGCGTATCCCATTGCTGCTAATTTTTCGACCATTTCCTGCGATCGGCGAAACCTTCCTTCCAGGCGATCGTTCAAAGGAACTCGCAACTTATTTGCATCGGGATAAAAACCTAAAATGTGCAGCGAACGGCCGTTGTGAACGGTGCTGAGTTCGAGTCCGGGGACTATTTCGATACCGTGCAAAGCAGCGGCGGCGAAGGCTTCATCCCAACCTGACATCGTATCGTGATCGGTGACGGCCAAGGCGCGAACCCCCGAAGACGCGGCGGCGGCTACGAGTTCGGCAGGGGTGAGAGTGCCGTCGGAATAAGTAGTGTGGCAGTGGATCTCTAGCATTTTTTCGGGTAAGTTAAAGTCTGTAAAACCTGCAATTATTCCCCTCACTCACGCGACATATATCGTCCCTGCGATCGACAAGTTTTTGGGTAATTTCAATCTGTTAGCTGTAATAAGTTTTGGCGCCTTTAATTGGGACATTGCTGTTTATTAAAAGCTTGCGTGGGGTGGGTCTCTTGCCCGTCTTTGCAGTTGAATTTAGATGCCGAACACCTTAGCTATTTCTTAATTTCTCGCATTGGGGAAATGACACCCTCTGGCAATTTGGGAGGAATCGGCGATATTTCAATACTTTGTATGTTGTGAACTGGGATAACTACCAGTTTATCTGCCAATTCGAGAATTATCGGGTCTGCTGTCAACATTTTGTGCAGGCGAGTGCCTAAAGTTGCTTGCTCTCCTACTGTTCCCTCTGGCGCACTGAACTGGAAGTGTTGCTGTTTGCCGTTGGTATAGTGGATTGTCAGATCGATAATTCTTTCTTGGTTGGTTGCTTGCATAATTTTTTTTCCCTAACAGTCGATCGGGACTTGGCCAAATTAACAATAAATCAAAACTGGCGATCGCAGCACTGTTGGAAAGCTCGTTGCAAAGCTTTTGACCAAACCAGGCTGTCGGTACGAAAGTCCGGTTACTGCTAATTTTATCACAAAAACTGTACTGAAAGTTGCCAACTTACCCAGTATAGAATTGCCAGTCGCGCTGTCTTCGCTCCTCAATGCGCGAGATCCTTCGCCAGCAATATTTTGTCGATCGGGCTTTCTTGTATGCCACTTGGCAAAGTGGCTCAATTTAGCCTGTCTAGCGACTTGACTCAAAGCGGTCTCAAGTCATACAGCAGAGGCATTTGAGCCCTTTGGGTGTCAAGGTTTTTCGACGTGGGAACTGTGGAGGTTAGGATAGTGGCATTCTGCTGTCACTGCCGTAGAGGATTTTTTTATAAATTAATAACATAACATTCAGGTACAGCTTATGAAATCCACACTTTGTTTTCCCGAAACTTCTCTTGAATATAACACCGTTGCTGTTAACAATAATGCTATTGACTCTTGTATCCTTGCAGCTTGGATTGATTTAGTAGGAGGAGATTTTGATAATTTGGGAGGAGATGATTGGCTGCCCTTGTGTGGCGACATTGATGACGGCGAAATTTACCGGGAATGGTTTTTGTGGCAAGACAGCGAAGTGACTCAAGAGTGGGAAGCTTACGATCCCATTACTAATTATCGAGTTGTAGCACCTAGCCGAGAAATGATGATTGCTAAAATCGACAAAATAGAAGCTTCCAGAACAATTTAGTTGAATTGGAGAAGGTTAAATCTTGATTTTCAACTTTAATAAAACTTCTGTAAACAAACCCGGTTTCTCCCAACCACAAAGAAACCGGGTTTTTCAGACCACAACTCTAGGTTTGGGTTGAGTTCCACTGACCGAACATAATAATTTATGGCGCTACTGCTTTTGGTTTTTCTCGTTCTAATTTGCGCTGCTTCAAGGCGGCAAGATTTTGTTTAATCGTGTCGATCGCAAATCCAGCTTCCTGCTGTTGGTATAATTCGCTGGCACGGATCAAATCTGCAACTGCCTCCTCATCCGATCGCAAATTCGCACAAGCCAATGCACGATTGTGGTAAGCTTCTGCTAAAGTTGAAACTTGTTCTACAGCACTGGTAAATTTATCTTTTGCTTTGCGGTACTTTCCTGACTTATAAGCCTCAATTCCTTGTTGAAAATAAACGGAAGCTTTACTGCCGCTGTCGGTATCTGGAAATTCTGGGTAAGTTAAAATTGGTTCTTTAAAGAGTACAGAAATGCTGCCCTTGCCGAAGTAAGCCCAAGTCATTGTTCCAAACCCAATCCCCAGCACGAGGGCAATAATGACAGACAGAGCAATAAAATTGGTGAGTTCCATAGAGCAATATTTGTTGTATTATAATATGATAAGTTAATTCCTAACTTCTGCACCAATGGCTGCGCGGATTGACCTCAACTGGAAATGGTTTTTCGGATCGCTAGCTTTAGTATTGTCGATCGGCTTAATTACTGCAACTGCCAGTTCTGACGCAGCAACCAACGCGCAAACTCAAGCAGGGTGGCAATTGTTGCAGCGGGGTGAGACGGGGTTGGTGGTAGCAATGCGACACGCGATCGCCCCAGGCACCGGCGATCCTGCTAACTTTAAGTTGGGTGACTGTTCCACCCAGCGCAATTTATCAGCACAAGGAAGAACGCAAGCCAAGCAAATTGGAGCCGAATTTCGCAACCGCAACATCAAAGTGGGCAGAGTTTTATCCAGTCAGTGGTGTCGGTGTTTGGAAACAGCAAAACTGATAAATTTAGGCAAAGTCGAACCGTTCCCAGCATTGAACTCGTTCTTTAGCGATAGCAGCAAAGAAGCCAGACAAACAGCTACAATCCGCAAGTTAATTGTTGACAACCGCAACACTAAAGGCGCGGTTATTATGGTAACTCATCAAGTAAATATTACCGCTATCACTGATATTGTACCGCAAAGCGGCGAAGCTGTGATTCTCAAAAGCGATCGACAAGGTAAAATCAAAA
The DNA here is from genome assembly GCF_036701145.1 of Microcoleus sp. Pol17C6. Classification (NCBI taxonomy): domain Bacteria; kingdom Bacillati; phylum Cyanobacteriota; class Cyanophyceae; order Oscillatoriales; family Microcoleaceae; genus Microcoleus; species Microcoleus sp. Pol17C6. The sequence goes on along the minus strand of NZ_JAUBQH010000031.1, from coordinate 58,673 downwards.
TAGTCGGACGAATAGGAGGATTTTAAATAGATAGAAAGTTATAATATTATCAATTTCCCATTACCAATTCCCCATTACCAATTTATATGAGTTTCCAATACAGCGCCGCCCTAGTGACTTTAGCAGACCTTGATAAGGAAGTTCTCGTTAAATTTTACACAAAATTTCTCGACATAGAACCCAACCCTTATATTCCCAATACTTATGCTGAATTTCAACTCCCAGGCTTAAGACTCGGCATATTCAAACCCAAAGATTCCCACAAATCAGAATTTGCAAATCGAACAAAAACAGGCATGAGTCTCTGTTTGGAAGTCAGCGACCTCGAAACTGCGATCGCCAGAATTTGGGCTTTAGGTTATCCGCCCAACGGAGAAATTATCAAAGCTTCTCACGGTCTAGAAATCTATGCCTTCGATCCTGCCGGGAACCGCATAATTTTACATCAATCCCATGAGAATGTAGGATGAGGGCTAATTATTGGTGAACTCTCGATCTTCTCTTCTCTTCCTACCCTTCGGGAACGGCTTCGCCGAACGCATCTTCGCGGTTCGTTCAAAAAAACATCTAGTTCACAAGCCGCTGAGGATTGCTATATAAGTTATGCAATTGCTTCACCACCTTCGCAATTACATTATAAAGTTTACCTCTACAACTCAAAACTCCCTTAACTATCTAATCAGTTCAGCAAAACTATAAAAACTGATAATTAATAACAGCAATGCTGTCAGGTGAGTTAGCTGAAATTGAGGCTGCGGGCCGATCGATTCCCGCACCAAAATTGAAAAAGACGAACCAATTATATAACTCAGAGACAGCGTTAAATATTGCCACTGCAATGTTACACTCCACAGCCCAAGCAAAATCATCGCCAAAGTCAACATCACCAACTCAACAAACCGAGGCGGATTGTGCTGAGTAGACAGAATCAAAGTGTCCAACCAATATTGCCAAGGTCTCATGTGTTAGCGATCGAGCTTTTGGATTTAGCCTTCTAGCTTAACCTACGATCGCCATTCTGTTTGTTGCTGCAAACACCTTAAAGCCTCCGCCGTCTCAACCTGCGGAAATTGCCCATAAAAGCGACTGACACTGTAAAAAGGGTGAGGAGTCTCCAGAACGATCAACTTATCGGCCATCTGGGCCAAAAATCCCATCAAATCTGCCGGGGCGACAGGCGCGCAAATCCACAAAGCCGCCGGTTGCTGCGACTCCACAGCCTTAGCCGCCACAGCCATCGTCATCCCCGTAGCAATGCCGTCATCTACCAAAATCGCCAAAGCCCCAGCCGCGCTGATATCTGGGCGTCCAGGAGACAAATCTGCCAGCAGAGATTGAGCATTATTTTGAGCCAGGGGCAATGCTGATTTTTGCAAGCGTAAATTGTGCTGCTTTTGCTTTTCCCAGAGGACGTGACCGTCAGCAGTTGCAGCCCCGATCGCCAATTCTAAATTATCTGGGCGAGTAATTTTCTTAGCAACAACCACATCCAAAGGACAGCCCAAGCGACGCGCCACGGGCACAGCAACGGGCAAACCCCCGCGCGGCAAGGCGTAAACAATCGGTTTCACCGCCTGCTGTGTCATTAAACTCAACTTGCCGAACTCGTCCACAACTGCCTCGGCCAGTTTTTCGCCTGCATCGGCGCGATCGTCAAAAAACGGGTTAGAGAACATATTTTTGCCTGTACGAGCTCAACCAAACAATTGGAGATTGTGCCAGTGTTAATTGGAGATTGTGCGATCGAGCGTAGCTATCCCGTAGCGAATCGACAGCATCGCACACAAGCATCTAGCCAATCTCAAATCACCAAACCCGATCTAAACTATAAACTCTAGACTCCAAAATCTCTCCCTAATTGTAAAATTTATGTCGAGCGACTTGCAACTCAGCCTTTTTGACAACAATCAAAGTGCCACTTTCCAAACAGACTCAATACCAGCAAATGCCAAAATTCCCATCCCTCCCGGCACTTATCAAAATATGGAACAAATCGGCGAGCACTGCAACCGCTGCTACCGCTGCGAATTGGGCAACAGCCGCACTCACGCCGTCATCGGGCGCGGCAATCCTCAAGCCTCAATTTTGATTGTGGGAGAAGCGCCCGGACAAAACGAAGATGAAACCGGATTGCCCTTCGTCGGGCGATCGGGCAAACTGTTAGATAAGATTTTAGAATCCGTGGGATTGAGTGCAGAAACCGACGTATTCATTGCCAACGTCATCAAATGTCGCCCTCCCAACAACCGCCCTCCGACAGCAAAAGAAATCGAAGCTTGCAAACCATACTTGCTCGAACAAATTCGCATCTTAGACCCCAAAATTATTTTATTAACTGGTGCAACAGCCCTCAAAGGTTTGCTAAGCGACAAGCGACCAATTAGTAAAATCCGAGGTCAATGGATTGAATGGGAAAATCGTTTGTGTATGCCAATTTTCCACCCGTCGTACTTGCTGCGAAACCCCTCCCGCGAACCGGAGACTCCGAAATGGTTTATGTGGCAAGATATGCAGGCAATAAAAGCCAAATTGGATGAATTTAAAACGGTAAGTTAAAGAGAACATGATAAATCTCGCTTTTACGAGAGTCTCGATCCCCCTAAATCCCCCTTAATAAGGGGGACTTTGACGCTCACTCTTGTCCCCCCCTTATTAAGGGGGGCTAGGGGGGATCGAGGGTCTAATCGTCAAACAGTAGCTTGTTGGCAACTGGTATTAAAATAAGTAAATTATGTTAATCTAAAAATATTAAACCAAAAAAATTTATGAGTCAATGCCTTAATCCCGACTGCCCGCATCCAAACCCACCCATCACCAAATTCTGCCAACGCTGCGGCAACAAACTGCTCCTCAGAGACAGATACCGTGCAGTTAAATACATTTCCGAAGGTGGTTTCGGCCGTACATTCAAAGCGGTAGATGAACATCGACTTGATACAATCTGTGTGATTAAACAATTTCTCCCGCAGCTACAAGGGAGTGCAGCTATTCAGAAAGCGACGGAGTTATTCAAACAAGAAGCAGTGAGACTGCGAGATTTGGGTAAACATCCTCAAATCCCTGATTTATTGGCATTTTTTGAACAAGATAAACGCTTCTATCTAGTACAAGAATTTATTGACGGTGAGGATTTATTAAAAGAATTACAGCAGCAGGGAAAGTTTAGCGAAATACAGATTAAGCAATTACTGACTGAATTGCTACCGATATTAGATTTTGTGCACAAGCAAAAGGTCATTCACCGAGATATTAAGCCGGAAAACATCATTAGAAATTCTTACGGTTCTCTAGTCTTGATTGACTTTGGAGTTGCCAAGGAATTGAGCGGTAGTGTTTTGACTAGAGTGGGAACTGTGACTGGCACTCCTGGTTATGCAGCACCGGAACAAATGCAAGGTCATGTTTTTCCAGCGAGTGACTTGTATAGTCTTGGTGTAACTTGCATTCGGTTATTAACCGGGTGTTTGCTGGAAGAAAATAATGGAACTTGGGTTGACGAACTTTTTGACCCGATGCAAATGGCATGGGTATGGAGAAATAAGGCAGTTTCCATCAGCAATGACTTGGGGCAAGTATTAGATAAAATGCTCCTGTTTCCAGTGGGTGCGCGTTATCAATCAGCAGCAGAAGTCTTGCAATCTCTTAATCCTGTCTCAGTATCACCTACTAAAATACCAGCGCCACCACAAGCAAAACCCTTTCAGTCTTTACAAGTAGCATCTACTCAAATATCAGCTAAATCTCAACGAAAACCCTCTCAGTTGCAATCCTTTACTGAAGATTGGGGTAATGGCATTACTCTGGAAATGATTGCTATTCCCGGTGGAACTTTCATAATGGGTGCGCCGAAAACTGAAGCAAAAAGCTTTGATAACGAAAAGCCGCAACATCGGGTAACAATTCAACCTTTCTTCATGGGAAAATATGCTATTACTCAAGCACAGTGGAAAGCTGTAGCTAAATTGCCAAAGATTCAATATGACCTCCACCCAGACCCCTTTAGATTCAAAGGTAATAATCGACCAGGAGAACAAGTTTGTTGGTATGATGCTGTGGAATTTTGTGCTAGGTTATCTAAAAATACCGGACACAATTATCGCTTGCCCAGTGAGGCAGAATGGGAATATGCTTGTCGTGCTGGTACGACTACGCCGTTCTATTTTGGTCAAACAATTACTACTAATCAGGTTAACTATCACGGCAACTATTCTTACAATAATTCACCAAAAGGTCAGTATAGAGAACAAACTACAGATGTAGGCAGTTTTCCCGCCAATGTTTTTGGTTTATACGATATGCACGGCAATGTTTACGAATGGTGCGCTGACCCCTGGCATGATAGCTATCACGGAGCACCGACTGATGGCAGCGTATGGGATGAGAATAGCAATGATCATCGTTATAAAAATTATCTTGATTTATTAGTCCAATCTAAAAATGATAACAAAGCTCGGCTCTTGCGCGGTGGTTCGTGGTACAGCAATCCGGGGTACTGTCGTGCGGGCTTTCGCCACTGGTATCAGCCATCTACCCGCAACAACAACATCGGTTTTCGGGTGGCTTGTGTTGCCGCGAGGACTTCTTAGCCCTTTACACTTCTCCTTTTGCATGACAATCTCGCAACCACAAACGAATCGCCTCAGCAATTGCGCTTTTCTCACTTTCTGGCGGCGACAACGGACGAACATCCGCCACTCTACTAAACCGAGAAACAATTTTTACTAATTCCCAGCCCTTCTCCGTTTTAGTTAAAAACAGCCAGTGATATTGCTGAATCTCCACTCGCTGTCCCCCGCGATACTGCCGTTCTAATGTAGTAATAAAAACTTGACTGGCATTTTCAGGAAGTACATCTTTAAATTTTAAAGGTAGCGGTTCAAACTCCGGGCGACCTGCTAAAATTATTTGACGCTGCACGTAACCGATCGCTCTAGAATTGTTAGGAGCAAAGCCCGATCGCACAATTACGCGATTAGCATAACTCGGCAAATCTTGCAACAGGCGATCGACCAAAGTTTCTAAATCAGCGGGACAGGGCGATCGCACTAACAAACCATACCGACTTGCATTGATACTGTTAGTATCATTAGTCACAAAATTAACTGCCCAAGTCGGAGTTCCAACCGCAGATATCAGCAGATAAACACAGATAAACGCAGATAAAATTTTATTGGCGTTCATCGGCTTTTATCGGCGGTAAAAAACAACATTTCTATTGTTACTCCAACTCTTCACAAATACGGGTAAAAGCCGCCACTGGATCGGGCGCAGCAGTAATTGGCCGCCCAATCACCAGATAATCCGCACCAGCTTTCAAAGCAGCCTTCGGAGTCATCGATCGTTTTTGATCGCCCCCATCAGCCCATTTCGGACGCACACCGGGACAAACTAACAGAAAATCATCCCCGCAACTCATTCTTAACTGTTCCACCTCTTGCGGAGAACAAACAGCACCAGCTAAACCCGTTTCCTTAGCCAACAATGCCATGTGCAAAGCAAATTCTGGCAACTCCAAAGGTATTTTCAACTCAAAAGCCAACTGTCGCGAATTCAAACTCGTTAACAGGGTAATTGCAATCAACTTAGGAGTCGGTTTATCCACAGCCGCCGCCCCTTCAGTCAAAGCCAAATGTGCCGCTTTCAAAGCATCTTTACCACAAGTAGAATGGATCGTCAATAAATCCACCTTATACTTAGCAGCAGCCCGACAAGCACCAGCCACAGTATTCGGGATATCGTGAAACTTCAAATCGAGAAAAATCCGCTTTTCCCGCTGTTTTAAAATTCCCAAAATCCCCGGCCCGGAACTCACAAACAGTTCCAAACCGACTTTCCAGAAAGATACATCAGGCAGTTTGTCCAGAAGTGCGATCGCCTCTTCTTGACTGGAAACATCCAAAGCAACAATAATTCGATTATCAGCGTTCATCAGCGTTCATCTTCAGTATTCATCTGCGGTTAAAAAAGAGATTCAAGACACCAATCGCACAAACTTATTCTTCCCAACCTGCAAAACCTTACCGCATAAATCAGCAGGTGATTCAAAAGCAATATTAACATCAGAAACTCGATCGCCCTCCAACTTCACCCCGCCGCCCTGCATCAACTTCCGCGCATCGCCGCTGCTTTTACAAAGCCCGCTAGCACTCAGAATATAAAACAACTTAGCCGGAAACTGGACATTTGCCAAAGAAAACTCGGGCACTGCATCAGCTTGTCCAGCAGCACCTTTAACCAGCGCCATTGCATCTTGTTGTGCGCGATCCGCCGCTTCCGAACCGCGATACTGGCGCACCACATCCACAGCCAAAAGTTTCTGTTTTTCTCGCGGATTTTCTGGCAATTCATCAAGTGGCAAATCTGTCAATAGTTCAAAATACTGGGCGATCGAACTATCAGCAATTTTCTCCAACTTAGAATACATCGTCAGCGGGTCTTCCGACAAACCCACATAATTGTTCAAAGACTTCGACATCTTCTGCACCCCGTCAGTCCCGATCAAAATCGGCATCAGCAAACCAAACTGCGGTTTCATCCCAAAATGCCGCTGCAAATCTCTCCCCACCGCAATATTAAACTTTTGGTCACTTCCCCCCAACTCAACATCAGCTTCCAAAGCCACCGAATCGTAACCCTGCATTAGTGGGTACAGAAACTCATGCAGATAAATCGCATTCTCCTGCTGCATCCTGTTATCAAATCCCTCTTTAGCGAGCATCTGCTGCACCGTCATCGTGCCTAGCAGTTCCAAAATCTTCGCCATGTCCAATTTTGACAACCACTCGGAGTTATAGCGAATTTCCAAACGTCCGGGCGTGTCAAAATCTAGAATCGGACGCACTTGGTCTAAATAAGTTTTGGCATTTTCCGCCACTTGTTCTGCCGTCAACTGGCTACGCATCTCCGACTTACCTGTGGGATCGCCAATTCTTGCGGTAAAATCTCCGATGACCAGTACCGCTGTGTGACCAGCATCTTGAAAAGCCCGCAGCTTGCGGAAGCAAATGCTGTGTCCCAAGTGAATGTCCGCCCCTGTGGCGTCAATTCCGAGTTTGACGCGCAAAGGTCGATCGACTTTTGCCATAAATTGGGCCAGATTTTCGTCAGGGTTGCTAGAATCAGGTCGATCAGGAAAAATCTCGCTGACGCCGCGGTAAAGCGCTGAAAGGTTAGGAGTTATCATCGGGGAGCGATCGTCCATCATATTATTTTGCCAAAGTGCAGCAGAATTAGTTACACTCACTGGTTGACGCATAAAAACATAACTATCAAGCTACTATAATCCCAAAGCTGACCGGCTTTCATTAGCTGACCCCGCCCAAAAACGGATACCAGCCCCCGACAACAGTCGTGGAGATCCCCAAATTTTAGACTCTTGTTCAAACTCCCAGATTCATCTGTGGAATCAATCTAAAATCTAAAATCTAAAATCTAAAATCGACTGACAGTCTCTAGGTTTCGCATCTAAAATTAAAAGTCTTAAACCCCAAATCGAGTGAGGAAGTGAAATCCACGTGTCAACCAACGCAGTCCGCAATAACACGGAAAACTCAGCCCCCGTATTCGAGTTTGTTCAGTCAGTCAGTAAAGTGACCGCCGGAACCATACTCAGCATGACAATGCTTGCCAGTTCCGTAGTCGCTGGTGGACTGGTTGGCTTAGCGATCAGCTTCCGCAATTTGCCAGATGTTCGGATCTTGCAAACCTACTCTCCCACAGAAACTACCCACATTTACGACATCAACGGCAAGCCGCTAGCCAGCATTCACGACGAAGCCAACCGGGATGTCGTACCCCTTGACCAAATCTCGCCGAACCTGAAACGAGCTGTTTTGGCGATCGAAGATAGCAACTTCTTCACCCACAAAGGCATCAACCCCGGCGGGATAGCCCGAGCTCTGATAGTCAACCTAGAGAAAGGTAGAACCGTTGAAGGCGGCTCGACTATGACTATGCAGCTAGTCAAGAACCTGTTTCTATCTCCCCAGTCAAAATTTAGTCGCAAGGTAGCTGAAGCGGTAATGTCTATCCGCTTGGAGCAAATTCTCAACAAAGACCAAATTCTGCAACTATACCTGAATCAAATCTACTTAGGGCACAACTTGTACGGCGTAGAGACAGCCTCTCGAAGCTATTTCAACAAATCAGCAAGTAATTTGACTCTTTCGGAAGCAGCGATGCTGGCAGGCTTAATTTCTGCCCCCGAAGAATACAGTCCTTTCGTCAATTACAAGTTGGCAAAAGAGCGGCAAACCCTCGTTTTAGGCCGCATGAAGGATCTTAAATGGATTACGCCGGCCCAAGAGACTGCTGCCCGCCAGGAAAAAATTAAGCTAGGCAAAATTACCTCTTTTGGGGGATCTCAAGTTCCTTACGTAACACAAGCCGTAGTCCAGGAACTAACAAGGCGTTTCGGGCGAGATGCCGTGGTTAAGGGAGGAATGCGCGTTCAAACCACGATCGACCTCAAAATGCAGCGCATAGCCGAAGAAACCGTGAAAGCGTGGCACAATCGGCTTTACTACCAAGGGCTGTTTTACGATCGCGAGGAAGGTCAAATTGCCCTAGCCGCCGTCGATCCCCGCACCCACTTCGTCAAAGCAATGGTTGGCGGCGTCGATTATGAAAAGAGTCAGTTCAACCGCGCCATTCAAGCACGCCGCCAGCCCGGATCTTCTTTTAAGCCTTTTATCTACTACGCTGCCTTTGCTAGCGGCAAATACGGCCCGGATTCAGTTGTCTACGACTCCCCTGTCGGCTACCGCGACGGCGACGGCTACTACTACCCTCAAAACTACGGTGGCGGCTTTTCCGGTGCCGTCAGCATCCGCAGAGCTTTAGAAGTATCTCTAAACATTCCCGCCGTCAAGCTGGGCCAAGAAGTCGGATTGAATAAAGTGATTGAGATTTGCCGCGTGCTCGGCATCAGAAGTCCGATGGAACCGGTGATTTCTTTGCCATTGGGTGCCGTTGACCTCACTCCTTTAGAAATGGCCGGAGCTTTTGCTACCTTTGCGAACAACGGCTGGCATTCTGACACCACGTTTATCGTGCAAGTTACTGACAGCAGCGGCAATGTCTTGCTCGACAATACGCCAAAACCCAAATTAGTTCTTAATTCCTGGGCTGCGGCATCTGTCAACAGCGCCCTGCAAGGGGTAATTAGCAGCGGAACGGCAAGGGCTGCTCAACTTGGGCGACCGGCTGCTGGGAAAACTGGTACAACTTCCTCAGAACGGGATATCTGGTTTGTGGGTTACGTGCCGCAGTTGTCGGTGGCTGTTTGGATGGGCAACGACAATTACAGACCGATGAGCTACGGTGCTACTGGCGGTACTATTGTCGCCCCTGTTTGGCGTGATTTTATGAGCCAAGCTTTGGAGGGAGTTCCCGCAGAAAGTTTCAAACCTGCTTCATCTTTTGAGCGGCCTTAATTATCAGTGAGTAGGCAGTAGGGAGTAGGCAGTAGTTGAAAATTACCCCTTAGTTGTTTTATCTTCCTTCTTCCTTCTTCCTGACATCCGTTACATCCGTTACATCCGTTACACAATCCGTTGCCGAACTTCCTTCTTCCTTCTGATCCCTAGGATTGTTTTTCCAGCTCAGATTTCATCCGCTCCAGCGTTGAGTTCATTTGCTCAAACATCTGCTGGGGCGTGATACCAAATTGATTGAGCTGTGTTTTTAACTGCTCTACAGTCATCTGAGCCATGAAGTCCTCCGACAGCTCAAAGCGCTTCATAAAAATACGGTAGCGCTCCATCATCGATTCCATCTGAGCGATGAACATTTTCTTGCCTTCGCGATCGAATTTGCCGTAATTGCCACCTAGTTTGATGAGAGATTGATAGTCTTCAAACAACAGCTTGGCTTCTTGCTGAACAATTTCTGAATCAAAAAATCCCATAGCTTTCCTAATTTTTTAATATTCTACTAATTTTGATCTAGGCGAGAAATCCCGCTGCTTTTTCTACTATTTTATCAGTTGCCGGAGGAAGTCCCTACCCCTTAAGGCGCAACAATAAGTAGAAATTTCCGTACAGGATAAGGCATGGGAATGGGGCATTGGGCATTGGGCTTGCGATGACAACAGTCAACTGTCAACAGTCAACTGTCAACAGTCAACTGACTTTAAACTTCCCCGATGCGTTCTAGAGGCCAAAACCGCACTACAGCGCGGCCGATGATATTCTGCTTAGGTAAAAATCCCCACCTGCTGGAGTCGTTGCTGTTGTTGCGGTTGTCTCCCATCACAAAGTATTCATTTTCTGGGACGCGATAAGGCCCCCACTGGTATTTAGGAGGTTCGGCAATATATTTTTCGACGAGGGGTTTGTCGTTGAGATAAACTAAACCTTTTTTAACAGCGACGGTTTGACCCGGTAAGCCAATTACCCGCTTGATGAATGCTTGGTCTTGGGTAAAGCCTTGTTCTTGCAACTTTTCGGGCGGGGCAAATACTACGATGTCGCCAGTTTTGGGAGGTTCGAGGTAGTAGGAGATTTTTTCCACTACGACGCGATCGCCCACGTGCAAAGTGGGTACCATAGAATCTGAGGGTATGTAGCGCGGTTCGGCGACCAAGGCTCGAATCACTATTGCTAAACTCAAAGCAATAATCACTATCTGAAGATTTTCTCGCTGCGACTTCCACGCTTTCTGCCACCAGCTTTCAGGCGGATTTTCTGCTACTTGTGTACCCACATTCTTTTTTTCAGATGTCATGAAAGTCCTCGCTATATAGTTGCCACTAATTATCTGATTAAGCTCGCTCAGCATTTAAATTGCATCTCAAGAAATAATCCAACCATGAGCGAGCTGGGCACGCGAACCCGCCCAAAATATACAATTTAAATGCTGTCCAGCTTACCATTGAAGTATGTCGCTGTTAATTACTAGACGTGAAGTGCAGGCATTCGCAAACAATCTTGAAAAGCATCTGCGTTGCATCTGCGGTTTCCCTATCAATCAAAGATTTATGCCATAACTCTCCTCTTGATATTAACTCATAAAAAAGGCAGAGAATTTAAATTCTCTACCTTTTTTATGTGAGGATTTTGAGTTGTTTGCGATTACGAGATAGGTTATTTCCAAACTTAACTCGCGATCGCACTTACTCAAACTTACTCAGCGCCTTGGGGCAGCAATTCCCGCTTTTGACCTTGCAGCACCTTAACAATTCCGTCCTCGCCCACATCCACAACAGCGGTGTCGCCGTCTTTGATACGGCCAGAAAGGATTTCCTCAGCCAAGCTGTCTTCCAGCAAGCGCATGATGGCGCGGCGCAGGGGTCGGGCTCCGTAGCTGGGGTTGTAGCCTTCTTCTACCAGCCGTTCTTTGAATTTTTCGGTCACTTCCAGGGTGATTCCCTGTTCTGTCAAACGACCGAACACTTCTTTGAGCATGATGACCGCGATTTCCTTGACTTCTTCCTTGTTCAACTGGCGGAAGACGATAATTTCGTCGAGTCGGTTGAGGAATTCGGGGCGGAAGTAGTTTTTGAGTTCTTCGTTAACCAAAGAACGAATGCGGTTGTAATTAGCATCGGCTTGGTTGTCGCTGAACTCGAAGCCGAGGCCGCCGCCGCCTTTTTCAATCACCTTAGAACCGATGTTTGAGGTCATGATCAGCAGCGTGTTTTTGAAGTCCACGGTGCGACCTTTGGCATCTGTTAAGCGGCCGTCTTCCAATATTTGCAAAAGCATATTGAAGACATCGGGGTGGGCTTTTTCGATTTCGTCGAACAGCACGACGGTGTAAGGACGGCGGCGGACTGCTTCTGTGAGTTGGCCGCCTTCGTTGTAGCCGACGTAGCCTGGAGGAGAACCGATGAGTTTGGAGACGGTGTGCCGTTCCATGTATTCGGACATATCCAACCGAATCATCGCGTCTTCGGAACCGAAGAAGTAGCCGGCTAGGGCTTTGGTGAGTTCGGTTTTGCCGACGCCGGTGGGCCCGGAGAAGATGAAACTGGCGATCGGGCGATTGGGATTTTTCAAGCCAACTCGAGCGCGACGGATGGCGCGGGAAACGGCTTTCACTGCTTCTTCCTGTCCGATCAAGCGCTGGTGCAAGGTATCTTCCATGTGCAGCAGCTTTTCCGATTCGGATTCGGTCAGTTTGTTTACCGGGACGCCCGTCCAGCTTGCCACGATTTGAGCGATATCTTCTTCGGTGACTACTGGCGATGGGTCGGTTTCGCCGGTGCGGGCCGAGTCGGTTTTTTTGGCTTGGGAAATAGCGCGAATTTCGGCTTTGATGGTCATTTCTCGATCGCGCAATTCGCCGGCTTTGTCAAAGTCTTGAGAACGCACCGCTTCGTCTTTATCTTTGAGGACTTGGCGGAGTTCTTTGTCAAGTTCTTTGGCTGCGGGGGGCAGTTGGGAGTTGATCAAGCGAACTCTAGAACCAGCTTCGTCTACCAAGTCAATTGCTTTGTCTGGGAGGAAGCGATCTGAGATGTATCGGTGAGAGAGTTTGGCTGCCGCTTCGAGGGCTGTATCCAAGATTTTCAGCTTGTGGTGCTGTTCGTAGCGTTCTCGCAGACCGAAGAGAATCTCGATCGTCTCGTCAACGGTGGGTTCGCCGACCATGACGGGCTGGAAGCGCCGCTCTAGGGCTGCATCGCGCTCGATGTGCTTGCGGTACTCGTCGAGGGTCGTAGCACCGATACACTGGAGCTCGCCTCTAGCCAAAGCCGGCTTGAGAATGTTGGCTGCGTCGATCGCCCCTTCAGCCGCACCTGCACCGATCAAAGTGTGCACTTCGTCAATCACCAAAATCACGTTACCCGCCGTGCGGATTTCGTCCATGATTTTTTTGAGGCGTTCTTCAAATTCGCCCCGGTATTTAGTACCGGCGACGAGCAAGCCGATGTCGAGGGTAACGACGCGCTTTTCTTCGAGGATGTCTGGGATGTCGTTGTTAGCGATGCGTTGGGCCAGACCTTCGGCGATCGCGGTTTTACCAACTCCGGGTTCGCCGATGAGCACCGGGTTATTTTTGGTGCGGCGACCGAGGATTTGAATTACCCGTTCGATTTCTTTTTGGCGTCCGACTACTGGGTCTAGTTTGCCATCGACCGCCATTTGAGTGAGGTTGGCTCCAAATTCGTCGAGAGTTGGAGTTTTGGTGCGAGCGCCGCCGCCAGTGGCTGCGACTTCTGCGGTTTCTCCCAGCATCCGAATCACTTGGGTGCGGACTTTCGACAAGTCTACTCCCAGATTTTCTAAGACTCTGGCCGCTACTCCTTCACCTTCGCGGATCAGGCCCAGCAGCAGGTGTTCAGTGCCGATGTAGTTGTGTCCGAGTTGGCGAGCTTCTTCTAGGGATAGTTCTAGAACCCGCTTGGCGCGGGGGGTGAACGGAATTTCGACTGCTACGAAGCCGGAACCGCGCCCGATGATTTTTTCCACTTCAATGCGCGCGTCTTTTAGGTTGACGCCCATTGATTTGAGGACTTTTGCTGCAACCCCGGTTCCTTCACCGATCAGACCCAGGAGGATCTGTTCTGTCCCTACGAAGTTGTGACCCAGGCGGCGAGCTTCTTCCTGGGCCAACATGATTACTTTTATTGCTTTTTCTGTGAAGCGTTCAAACATGATTTATTCCCATCACCTGCTGCTATGTGCCCGTTTCGAGGTCACGCTCGCACAACGAGCGTTTGTGTTCGAGTGTTAACTCGTACTGCTTATTCTAGCGCGACACTCCCAACCTATCTGCCGCACTCGGCTGCGGTTGCAGATTCCAGGCTCATGTTGCAGGGTGGCTTTCAACTGGGAAGACCCAAATGGTGGCTGACCTACAACCTCCCCTAGACTGCAAGAAGATTGCTCTTCTCGGCCCGTGCCCAACCTACGACTGCGTATTGATGGATTCTAGCATAATCTTTTTGGCTGTCATGCAGGCGCAAAATGGATATTTCTCCAAGTGACAGGCCAGGTTTTGTACAAAACTTATTAGTTAGATTCACGATCGATCCCCTAAACTCACCCTTAAGCTGTTGTCCATCTCAAGAATCTGTTGGTTTGGGAGGGCGAGAGCGAGCTGGGCTTTCTTTATCTAAAATTTTGCCCCCGATTCGTTGAAGATTTGGGTATTGTTCCTGTTGTCAGTTGTGCGATCGCTACTGAGCAATTAGTAAGTGTTGCTACACTCCGAAGGGTTTGGCTCAGACTATACTCTGCACGGTTCAAACGAGCGCGAAGCAAAGCGGTAAGTATGATGGTGCAGGCAGAGGTTTCTTCCCATGCTGAAGTTGATTGCCTATGAAGATTTTGAACTAAATTTATATCGAGTAACCCATTATTTGTCAATGCAACTTAAAGACTCAATAAATTACATTTAAAACTCAAAAAAATCGATCGCCAAATGCCAGTTTTTCTGATGCAGCCGCTCGCAAATTTGCACTTTCTCAACCGCTAAATATTGCAGAAATTCGGGTTTCTCTATGCCGCTGCGCCACATTACCAGAGCATCTTCTCCGGTGTCTTCGTAGTAGCGTTTCCGCCGTCCTGCCTCTTTAAAACCAAATTTTTTGTACAGTGACACTGCGGCTAAATTAGATTCCCGCACTTCTAAGGTTGCCCGTTCTAATTGTCTATAGTGAGCCTTTTTTAGTAAATCCCAAAGCAGAGCTTGTCCTAAACCCTGACCTTGAAAGCGAGGATGAATTGCCAAAATTGTAATGTGAGCTTCTTCTAAAATTGCCCACAGGCAACCCAAACCGATCAGGGTTGGGGTAAGTTTTGAGTTGGGAGTTGCTGGCGAGCATCTCTCAATACTGAGCGATTTTGAGTTGAGAATGCTGTTCGGCTCGATCGACTTCAGTTCGCTGTCGAATCTTTCTGATTCGCCGACCTCGGTTTCCGATGCCCACAAACCCAGTAAATCGCTGTTAGGACTGCCTAACTCGCGCCCATAGCCTTCTAAAGTCCACAGTCCGCCAAAACAGAGGCGATCGAGTTCGACTGCACTGTTGAGGTGTTCGGCGGCGAGATGTTTAATTTGTAGAAAACGCACGGCTGTAAATTGTACACTGGAAAACACAGTAGCGATTAGCTGTTTGTTGCTAGTTTTGAGTCATGACTCACAAGTCTCCAGACATTAGTCTACTGCCAACGACCAATGACTGCTGATTAATGACTGCCGACTGCTGACTGCTGATTAATGACTGCTGACTAATAACCTAGGATAGTTATTGCGCGATGGTATCAACTCAATCTTTCGGGGTCGAATCGGGACTTAAGTATCTGTCTGAGTCGAAGCCGGCCCTGCAAAATCGATCGCCCAATCAAGAACTGTTACCGCTGACAGCCAGTGTTAACAGCAGCGATCGGTTGGAAATCGGAGGCTGCGAGGTGACAGCTTTGGTGGAGCAATTTGGCTCGCCGTTGTATATTTTAGACGAAGAAACGCTGCGGGCGGCTTGCACCCAGTACCGGGATGCTTTCGAGCGTTACTATCCGGGCGAATCCCAAGTGCTTTATGCTTCTAAAGCTTGGAGTTGTTTGGCAATTTGCGCGATCGCAGCTTCCGAAGGCTTAGGCATAGATGTCGTATCCGCCGGAGAAATCCACACTGCACTGCAAGCCGGCGTCAACCCCGACAAAATCTACTTCCACGGTAACAACAAGTCTCGCGAGGAACTACAGCTAGCTGTCGAAAACGGCTGCATTACCGTAGCCGACAATTGGCGGGATTTAGAGACTTTAGCAGAGTTGGGAAAATTGGGTGTCAGCAGCCTCACAGGTGGACCGACACGAGTTATGGTGCGGTTTACTCCTGGAATTGAGTGTCACACCCACGAGTACATTCAGACGGGTCAAATCGACAGTAAATTTGGCTTCGATCCCAACTCGCTCGATCGAGTATTTACTTTCATCAGCCAACAGCCGTCGTTATTTTGCGTGGGAGTGCACGCTCACATCGGCTCTCAGATTTTTGAACTGCAACCCCATGACGATTTAGCCGAAGTCATAGTTCAGGCATTGACAAAAGCACAGAGTTATGGTTTGCCAGCAACAGAAATTAATATTGGCGGTGGGTTGGGCATTCGCTATACTGAAGCGGACGATCCTCCTAGCATTGAAGATTGGGCTCGTACGATTTGCAAGGCAGTGGTAGCAGCTTGCGAGCGGCAGCAATTGCCCTTGCCTAAATTGCTTTGCGAACCTGGTCGATCGCTCGTGGGTACAGCTTGCGTTACAGCTTACACCGTTGGCTCTAAAAAAGTCATTCCGGAAATGCGGACGTATATAGCTGTCGATGGCGGAATGTCGGACAATCCGCGTCCTATTACCTATCAATCAGTTTATCGAATCCTCGCAGCCGGCAAAATGTCTGCTCCCTTAACGGAAACAGTGACAATTGCTGGGAAACACTGCGAATCAGGCGATGTTCTGATTAAAGATGCCAAATTGCCAGAGTGTGGGGCCGGAGATATCCTAGCCGTTCCGGCTACAGGGGCATACAATTACAGCATGGCTTCTAACTACAACCGAGTGCCCCGACCGGCAGCGGTTTTAGTTAGAAATGGGGAAGTTAACACGATTATACAGCGGGAAACT
Organism: Microcoleus sp. Pol17C6; assembly: GCF_036701145.1. Classification (NCBI taxonomy): domain Bacteria; kingdom Bacillati; phylum Cyanobacteriota; class Cyanophyceae; order Oscillatoriales; family Microcoleaceae; genus Microcoleus; species Microcoleus sp. Pol17C6. The sequence continues at coordinate 42,105 of NZ_JAUBQH010000031.1, read as the reverse complement.
TACCAGGATTTGCTGAGGCTTGACCGCCTTCCTGAACGACTCGGAGCTCAAAAGTTAAAAGTTAAAAGTTAAAAGTTAAAAGAAAGACAATCCATGTTTACTTAGTGATGATTGCCTTTTCACTTTTAACTTTTGCCTTGTTCAGTCACGCGATTAGATTGACACTCCCCGGTCTAAAAACACGGGGATTTTCAGCATATTCCTTATAACAACTGTTCATGGTTCATGGGTTCGAGTGCATCACGGTTCGCGGTTCACAGGCGGTAGCGTTCGATGAACCATGAACAATCAACAATCTGGCTTTGACTTGACCCTCGTTCAGTCCTTATTGATTCAAGGGATCGATATTGGACTGGTTTTTGCCCTTGCGTATTTGGTGCTCGTCATTGTTGGCGAGCGCAGAACGCTGTGGATGGTACGGGGATTTATTATTTTGATGCTGGCGGCGGCGGTGAGCAACTGGGCTGGATTGAGGCTGTTGCACGTTGCCCTCAACAGCTTGGTGACGGGTTCTGCTGTGGCAATGGCGGTAATATTGCAGTCGGAGTTTCGCCGATTTCTGGAACAATTGGGTCGGGGGGAATTTCGGCAATTGTTTGGACGCGATCGCCGACAAAAACCCGAACCGGACAGCGTAATAGATGAAATTGTGGACGCAGTAAAAGAACTTTCGCAAAACCGCACGGGCGCTTTACTAATTATAGAAACAGATTCTCCGATCGACGATCGAGATTTTTCGGTGCCGGGACTAAAGCTAAATGCTGAAGTTTCTAAAGAATTGTTGCAGACAATCTTTCAGCCGCAAACTTTGCTGCATGACGGAGCTGTTTTGATTCGAGGTTCGCGGATCGTGTCGGCGGGGGTAATTTTGCCTTTGTCCGATCGCACTGCGTCGCGGCAGTTGGGAACCCGCCATCGGGCGGCAATGGGGATTACGGAACGGGTGCAAGCTTGCGTGTGCGTGGTGGTGTCCGAGGAAACGGGTTCTATTTCTTTAGCCCAGATGGGAAGTTTAAATCGACCTTTGACTAGCAACAAACTTAAGGAATTGCTGGAAGCAAAGCTGTTTCCGTCCGAGGGAGAAAGAGCTGTGCCTCCAATTCCGATCGGCAATCTCGGACGCCAGATAGGATTGAAGGGAGTGACGCTGTTAAAACGGATACTGCGCCGTTAGTCGGGTAATCGGGAGAAACCATGAGTCAAGGAATTTGCTTGGAAAAGTTGCCGGAGGATCTGCAACAAGAACTACTGCCTAAGCACATAGCAGTGATTATGGACGGGAACGGGCGCTGGGCTCAGAAGAAGGGGTTGCCGCGGATTGCGGGACACCGCCGAGGAGCTAGCACTTTGAAGGAACTGCTGCGCTGCTGCAAAGATTGGGGGATTCCAGCTTTAACGGCCTATGCTTTTTCGACGGAGAATTGGGGGCGGCCGGCCGGGGAAGTGGATTTTTTAATGAGTTTGTTTGAGGGAAAGTTGCGGCAAGAATTGCGCGAGATGGTGGACGAGGACGTGCAAATTCAATTTATGGGGAATTTGCAGGCTTTGCCGAAGTCTTTGCAAGCCCAAATCGAGCGTTCTGTGACGGCCACTCAGCACAATCAGGGGATTTTGTTTACGGTGGCGACGAATTACGGAGGGCGTCAGGAGATTGTACAAGCTTGTCGGGCGATCGCCACTCAGGTGAAAGAGGGCAAGTTGCAGCCGGAGGAGATTGATGAGGTTTTATTTAAACGCTATTTGTATACTGCTGATGTTTGTGACCCGGATTTGCTGATCCGGACGAGCGGGGAAATGCGGTTGAGCAATTTTCTACTATGGCAAATGGCTTATTCGGAAATTTACATTACTGAGACGCTGTGGCCGGATTTTGATCGATCGGAGTTTCACCGCGCTTTGTCTGATTATCAGAAGCGCAGTCGCCGATTTGGCAAAGTCTAACGATTTTGGATTTTGGATTTTAGATTTTAGATTTTTTGGTTGATTTTTCAGTTTCCAAGTAGGTGTCGATTGTGACCGAGTATCTCCATGAAAGTAAAAAACGTTTTTACGCCACGTGCGATCGTCCTGCACAGCACAATACAGCGAGCGGGACGATCGCAATCTCATGTAAATGCTTGCACGGTTGATGCTTCTTACCTGGATTCCCCATCTAAAATCTCATACCAATTTCACTCATCTCCGGCTCAACATAACGATTTTAGATTTTAGATTGGAGGACAAATCTAAAATCTAAAATCTAAAATCTAAAATCTAATTAGGGGCCGGAGAAAACGGCCGCTTCAATGTCCTGACGTGAGAGGGAGTATTTGAATGCTCGCTGAATGTCTTGGCCGTCGGCTCCAGCATCGATGTAGCGGACGGTGAGTTGGTCGATATCGAGGGAGAGTTCTGCTTTCCATGTAAGTTGCTCGATCTGCCAGCAGTGGAGTTCTCGCCGATCTTGCTGGCAGCCGCGGCTTTTTAGCCACTGCTCGATTTCCGGGAGTGGATGGTTGTACAAAGGAGTGTCAGCGGAAGGAAGAGTCATACGATTTTAGATTTTAGATTTTAGATTTTAGATTGGGGATTTCGGATTGAGGATTTCCGATTTTAGATTGGAGATTTGGGATTTGAGGCTTTAATTGCCACGAATTAAGCCGATCGCGATCGCCAGTAACAAACATCCGATTAAGCTAGCTCCCATGATAAACAGGGCGAACATTTCTCCGGGGGAAAGAGGTCGATCCGTGGGGTCTAGGTAAGCGGAGTTGGAAGTTTTTTTGCCCGATCCCGAAACCGGAGTATTGAAACTGGGCGGCGGCTGAATCACGTTCACGCGAGAATAGCCTATTTTGAGGTCGTAGGCGAGGCGACGTTCTGGGTTGCTGAGGGTGGCGTAGGCGTTGTTGAGCTGCTGAAATTTGGCGGTGGCGACTGCAGGTGGCAGCTCGGTGGTATCGGGATGGTAGAGTTTGCTCAGTTCCCGGTACGATCGCCGAATTTCGATCGGCGATGCGGAAGGATGCAGCCCTAACAAGCTGTAATGAGTGGAGCCCAAGGGGGTTTTTCCGGGTATTTTTTGACTTTTGTTTTTTGCAGTTGCCTCGTTTCCTGCCACCGAAGCCCCTCTCTGCCTATTGTTAATAATATTTGGTTATTTTAGCTGAAATCTGAAGGAAGAGGAATTAACCGCAGAGGACGCAGAGAACGCAGAGGGAGGAGGGAAGAATTCTAAATTCTCCCGTTCTTCGTCTGTTTCTGCTGTCACGCGGTTTTTTATTCTTTATTGGGGTTGACTTTTTCTGAGGATTGTGAGTTGGCTAGGGCTAGCACTGGGGCGTCGGTGGGTGCTGGTCGATCGATACTGTGTTCGCCCTCAATGGGAATTTGGCAAGAAATCAGTTCTGTGACGATGCGATCGCCCAGAACATCTTCCCAATCCTGCAACTGTTCTCTGGCTTTGATCGGTGTATTGAGAGCCACGTCTACGCCCATTTGCTGAAGGTTGAGGCTGTGGGCTGTCGATCGGCGGTTGACCCACTCTACCAGCCAAACGCTCAATCCGACTGCTGCCATCAAAGGCAAGACAATTCGATAATCGCGGGTTAATTCAAACATCAACAGGATGGCTGTCAGCGGTGCTCTGGCGCTGCCGGCGAGGACGGCGGCCATTCCCACCATTGCGTAGGCGGCAGGACCGGCGACTCGATCGCTCATTGCCGGCAGCATTTCCAAAAAGAGGCCGTAAGCCGAACCCAGGGAAGCTCCCAAAAACATCGCCGGAGCGAAGATGCCGCCCACTAAACCGCTGCCGAGGCTGATTGCGGTCATCGCCAGTTTGACAAACAGCAGCAGCAGCAGCAAAGGCAAGGAAAATTTAACATCTTGAAGCATTGCTTGGACTGTTTCGTAGCCGACACCCAAAATTTGAGGCAATTGCAGGGCGACTAAGCCGACTCCGGCCCCGCCGATGATCGGGTGAAGCGGTCGGGGCAGTCGTCCGAGCCAAGCAAATCCTCGGACTTTTCCTTGAAAACAGCGATCGGCCAATTGAATTGCTTCTGTGTAGGCTAGAGACACTCCGCTAGCTAAAAGTCCCAATCCCATGTACAGAGGCAATTCTAGGGGGCTGCGGACATCGTAGACTGGCAAAGAAAAGGCAGGCTGAGCTCCCAAGCAGATTTGAGCGATGAGCGCGGAAACTACGGCGGAGAGCAAGACTACGCTGACTGACGAAGTAGCGAAGGTGCTGCCGAGCACGACTTCTAAAGCAAAGAAGACTCCGGCGATGGGAGAGTTGAACCCGGCAGATAAACCTGCTGCTGCTCCAGCGCCGAGGAGCAAGCGCTGCCGTTCTGGGGATAGCTGTAAAACTTGAGCCAGCAGCATTCCGAAGTTGGCGCCGATTTCGACGCTGGGGGCTTCCGGACCAAGGGAGGCGCCGGTGCCGAGGGAAACTGAGGCTGCCACCATTTTGGTGATGGGTTTGAGGGGGGAGAGTTCTTGCAGGCCGCGGGTGGCGGCAATTAAGGAAGACATATTCGGGCCAAAGTCGCGAAATCGCCACCGCATCAGCCCGATGATGACTCCGCCGAGGGTGGGAATGCAGGCTAGCGTCCAAGAGCCTTTCGACGCGATCGCCCCCATGAAGTCTTCCAGCATCAAGCTGTGGATGAAGTGGATTAGGTAGTGAAAGGTGACGACGCCTGCACCCGTAACTCCCCCGATGACTAGGGAGAGGATGAGCAGGAGGGTTTCTGGGCTCGGGTGCAGGCGGTTGAATAGCGGACTTAGTCGGGAGGCTTGGGGAGTTGCTGCGGTTGGCCCGGGTGGCGGCAGATCCACAGGAGGGATGGCTCTCATTTAGCGGTTAATTCTTCGGTGAGAAGTTATATAATATTACAATTTATTTCTTATTTTCATTTTGAGTGATTTTAGGGGAATTGACAACTTAATTAAGGCGTAATTTAGGGTAAATTTTTGGGGCTGGCTGCTGGGGTGGAATGACTGATTCTGAGGAGCGGCGGATTTGGCGTGATTGTATGCTCAGTTACATTCAAACTTAGATATACTCTGGCGATAATGCTAATTAACTATATTTACCGTGGGGGTGGTTAGGCCGATCGGATCAGTGAACTCGCAGTATCATATAACTCAGTAAAAAACAACTTTCAAATTAAAGAATTGGCGATTGGAGATTTTACCTTACAACCACAAATCTAGAACCACAAATCTCAAATCTCCAATTTTAAATCCGTTACTCGCGCATACTATCACATCGGTTGTTGACTGGGCGGGATTCTTGGTCGGGGTTTGGCGATCGACATTAGCGGATCGCCGATGGTGGCGACTTTCCAGGGAGGGGATTCTAGCTGGCGTGCTGCGATTAAAAAGGGTGCTCCTCGCTTCAGGCGATCGACCATTAATTTAGGTGGGATAAATGCCGATAAAAAAGGTTCGTTCACGCTGCCAATATATGCGTAAGCACCATTTTCTAGCCACCTCCCGGCCACGGTGTTTTTGTCATCTGGCGCTGCTGCTGACCAACTGTGGATCATGTGGATTGCTGCGGGAAATTGAAGTTTTGGTAGGTCTTCAACTGAAGCGTCGCCGTTGCCGACTTGGAATGATTTTGGATAGCCTTTGGAATTCATTAATATTAAGTCAAATGTCCACGGTTTTGAGGCTAAAATCCGCCACTTTTCCAAGCTAGATTCGGGTTTCTGCACTACTTCGACATTTAAACCTATGCTTTTTAGTCCGCTAGCTGCTTCTTCCATTTCATATTTTGCCCAATTTCCTTCCTTGGGGTAACTGTCATAAAGCATGGCTGTTTGGCTGTCTAGAAATATGGCACACATGGCTTGATAGATCGATCGTACCTCGGAACCGTAAATCCAGCCTGCAGCCGCCCAGCGTTCGCCGTTGGGGTGTCGTCCCAAACCGTCGGTAACGGCTAGTTGTTCGTCTGGTTTTTCAGGAGATTGATATTTGACTGCTAGTTGGCGTACAATAGTGATTGTGTCGATCGGGTCTGCGAGTTGAGAGTAAAAATATCCGGTTGATTCGACGGCTTTTGTCACTGCTAGTTGCAGAGTTTTCCACTGTGTGTTATTGAGGGTATCGTTGGGTTTTCCGAAGTTGCCTTCTAGAAAGACTAAAGGTTGACCGTGAGCGGCTGCTAAGGCAACTGCTGCAGAACGTGCCGGGTCGTTTTCTGATGTGATTACTACTCCTGGGGGTTCCCAGCCGAGTTTAGTCCATTTGGCCTTTAAGGTTTGAGTATCGGTGGCATTCCAGGCTGCTGCTGCTGCGTTCAGCATTAATTGCTGGAGTTTTTGATTTTTTGGCAGTTGCTGTTTGATGCTTGGCAAACGGACTATTTCTTCGGGTTGAAAGCGCTGCAAAAAGAGGGGCGCATATTTTTTGTCTTCGATGAGAATAGGCCAGTTTCCTTTGAGATTCCATTTTTGGATTGCTGCTAAGAATGTGGCTTCGTCTGGTACTAAAACAACGCGGTTGACTGTTGGTATGTTGTCGCGGACAATGGCTGCTCGGAGGCCTGTTTGAATTGGCCAGGGTTCTTGTTTGGCTGAGGCGGGAAGCTGAAAGGGTTTTGTGAGAAAGCTGCACGCCGTTAATTGTTGTGATAAGCATAAAAATAGTGTTAATGCTAGCAGTTTAAGTTGTAGGTTTTTGTTATAATTCATTTTTTTAACCGCAGATTGAAGCAGATTAACGCAGATGCAGAGGGGATCTGTTAATAGATTCCGGGAATTAGTTTTTTGACTCGCTGGCTGTATTCTGAATAGTCTGGATATTTTGCGGTTAACCAGGCTTCTTCGCGGCTGGCTTTGATGTCGAAAAATATTATTAATATTGCGCTGGCTATTAAATGGGATATGCTCATTTGAAAAAGTGTCCACCCGAGAGCGGCTAAAATTAAACCACTGTATAATGGATGCCGCACTATTCCGTAAATGCCTGTTTGGACTAATTCTCCGTTTTCTCGGGGATACGGTAAAGGTGTGAGATTTTTTCCTAAGTCTATCAATGCTTTGATGATTAAAATTAAGGCGCTTAAGCCGAGAAGAGTTGCTACAATCCAGGTAAGAGCAAGTAATTGAGTTGATTGAATTTTTAATCCTGGCAGTTGATAAACTGGTAAGATTACAAATCCTGTGAGCAATCCTCCTTGAAGCAGGACTAAATATTCGCCGCGGCTGTTATTGCGCCAGCCCTCGCGCGTGAAGCCCCAGTCAGTTAATATTTTCATAGTAAGAGGAAGAAGGAAGAGGGAAGAAGGAAGAGGGAAGAGGGAAGAGGGAAGGAGGGAGAAGGAAGAGGGAAGAGGGGAGAAGAAAGTGAACTTTAGGTTGGGTACAGTGAAGTAAAACCCAACCTACGGCGAACAGCGAACAGTCAACAGTCAACAGTCAACACTTAACAAATTTATTCTCGCCAAGGACGTGTCATTAATTCTAATTGATTGACTTCATCTTGGCTCAAATTCCAGCCTAATGCGCCTGCATTTTCTTGGGCTTGTTTGGCGGTTTTGGCGCCGGGAATGGGGATGACTCCGTTTTGGCATATCAACCAGTTTAGGGCAACTTGGGCGGGCGTGCGATCGCGCTTTCTGCCCATTTTTCGCAGGGTAGACATGACTAATTCAATTTTTTCGAGGCCACTTTTGCTGAAGCGGGAGTCCATTTTGCGGGCTCCTGTAGGTGGTTCTTGGGCTGTGTATTTGTCGGTAAGCAATCCTTGGGCTAAGGGGCTGTAAGCTAAAATTGTGACGCCCAATTCGCGGGCTGCACTCACAATTCCTTGTTTTTCTACTTGCCGCGACAGCAAGGAGTAACGGACTTGATTTGTTGCTAGGGGAACGCCTCTTGCTGCTAGTATTTTGTGGGCTTGGCGCATCTGTTCTACTGAATAGTTGCTGACTCCTACTGCTTGAATTCTGCCTTGTTTTACTTCATCGGCTAAGGCGTTCATCAGGGTTTCTTGACTGAGTAAAAAAGTGAAAGGCCAGTGCACTTGGTAGAGGGTTATTTGTTCTACTTGCAAGCGTTTTAAGCTGGCACTCAAGGCTTCGGAAACTGATTTTCCTGTAATCCGCCAAGGTACGGGGCCGAATTTGGTGGCTATTTGAACGGGCTGGGTGGTTTTTTTGAGAAACTGCCCCAGCAATTCTTCTGACAAGCCGTTACCGTAGACTTCGGCTGTGTCGAAGAAGTTGACTCCGCTTTCTAAGGATGTTTTGAATGCTGCTTCGACTTCGGCGGCGCCGTAGTTGCTGCCGTAGTTCCAAAATAGTTTGTCGCCCCAAGCCCAAGTTCCGACGCACAGGGGAATGACGGCTGGGCCATTTTGTCCTAGGGTAATGGTTGTCACAGTTGGTAAATCCACAGTTATTGATTCTCTTTATTTTTATATGAATTTATACGAATAATCGCGATCGAGCTTCTAGCCGGGGGAGGAAAGGCGGCGGGTTGCGATATCTCAGTTACTATAAATTCAAATGCTGTGTTTATTTGAATAGTTATGTCGATCGACCGTGTACCAGATTCAAGATTAACAGATTCCGCGACTCCTGCTATCAAGAGAGTTACCCTGCTGACTATGTTCCGGTTGGGTTTGTTTCAGATGGGATTGGGCATGATGTCGATTTTGACCCTGGGGGTGCTCAATCGCGTCATGATTAAGGAGTTGGCGATTCCGGCTACTGTGGTGGCGGGTACGCTGGCTATGCACCAGTTTGTCGCCCCGGCTAGGGTGTGGTTTGGGCAAATGTCTGATGCTAGGCCTTTGTTTGGCCATCACCGCACGGGTTATGTGTGGATGGGCGGGGTTTTGTTTGTGATTTCTGCTTTTTTGGCGGTGCAGGTGATGTGGCGCTTGGGTAGCAGTTTGGAGGCTGTGGGGTGGACTACTCCTACTTACGGTTGGGTGGGTTTGTTGGGTTTGATTTTTGCGCTTTATGGTATTGCTATTTGTTCGAGTTCGACTCCTTTTGCTGCTTTGTTGGTGGATGTTTCCGATGAGGAGGATCGATCGAAGTTGGTGGGTGTGGTGTGGTCGATGCTGATGGTTGGTATTATTATCGGGGCGATTATTAGCAGCGGTTTGCTGAAGCAAATTGATGGGGATGTGTCGCGGGAAGTATTGCAGGCTTCGATTAACGGTTTGTTTGTGAAGGTACCGGCGCTTGTTTTGCTTTTGGTGGGGATTGCGACTTTTGGGGTTGAGAAAAAGTATTCGCGGTACGGGGTGCGATCGTCCGCAGTGAATCGAGAAGATAAAATTACTCTGAGAAGTGCGCTGCGGATTTTGACTGCTAGCCGCCAAACCGGTTTGTTTTTTACTTTCCTGCTGATTATGACAATTTGCTTGTTTATGCAGGATGCGGTTTTGGAACCTTACGGCGGGGAAATTTTTAAGATGTCGATTTCGCAAACTACGCAGTTGAATGCTATTTATGGTACTGGTACTCTGATCGGTTTGAGCGCAACTGGTTTTTTAATTGTGCCGCGCATTGGCAAGCAAAATACGATTAGGTTGGGCTGTTTGTCGGTGGCTGCTTGTTTTGGCTTGATTATTTTATCGGGATTCACAGGTAATTCAATTGTGTTTAAGTCGGCTTTAATGTTGTTTGGTTTTGCTTCGGGAATTACGACGACGGGTGCGCTGAGTTTGATGTTGGATTTGACTGCTGCGGAAACTGCGGGGACTTTTATTGGTGCTTGGGGTTTGTCGCAGGCGATGGCGCGTGGTGTGGCGACGATTAGTGGCGGTGCTATTTTGGATTTGGGCAGAAGTTTGTTTGGGGTGCCGATGTTAGCTTACGGGTTGGTTTTTGCAGTGCCGGCGGTGGGTATGATTCTGGCTGTTTGGCTGTTGGGTAGGGTGGATGTTGGGGAGTTTCAGGATAATGCTAAAAGTGCGATCGCCACTATTCTTGAAAATGAATTAGACTAAGGTTTGTAGTGAGAGCTTTAGTCCTCATTCTCTTGTTAATCAAGGGCTTTTGTCCTTAATACAAAAAAACTGCAAATGAAAGATTTTTGGGATTCTATTTTAAGTTTTTCTCAGACTACTGTCAAGACAGTCGGCCAGCAGTTTTTGAAAGATTTTGGTTCTGCACAAGCAGATGAGAAGGATGATGGGAGTTTGGTTACGCAGTCTGATAATTGGGCGGATGCGGAGATTAGAAGTGCGATCGCATCTACTTTTCCCAGTCACGGAATTTTGAGCGAGGAAGGAGAACACGTTTTCCCAGATACGGAATGGTGTTGGGTTGTCGATCCTCTGGATGCTACGACTAATTTTGCTCGGGGAGTTCCGATTTGGGGGATTTCTTTGGGTTTATTGTATCGCGGAACTCCGGTTTTTGGCTGCGTGCATTTGCCGCCGGTGAATCAATCTTTTCACGGTTTTTATGCAGGGGATTTGGCGGGCGACAATGTATTGGCAAATATGCCTCAAGGTGCATTTTTGAACAATCGGCCGATTTGTCCCACTGCTGATAAAATGAGCGGAAATCATATTTTTAATTTGTGTTCCCGGAGTGTGGGAATCGGGCCTCATCTTCCGAGTAAAATTCGGATGTTGGGTATGGCTAGTTACAATTTTTTGACTGTGGCTTCGGGTGTGGCTATGGGTGGGGTGGAAGCGACTCCGAAAATTTGGGATATTGCGGGGAGTTGGGTAATTGTGAAGGCTGCTGGTGCGGTTTGGCTACCGCTGGAATCCCAGGCTATTTTTCCGCTGGAAGTGGGGAAGAATTACGGGAGGATTTGTTATCCAACTTTAGTGATGAATCGGCAGGAGTTGGTGTCGGTATTTTTGCCGTTTGTGGAGGCTTGGAAGAAGAGAAAAATGGGGTAATTTAGGTGCAGCGAAGCTATCCCGTAGGAAATCGAACAATTATTAAATAAAACGGCAGGGCAGGCGTGACGGAGGAGTCTCCCACGCCTGCCGTGCTGTTTGGAAGAAATATACCGACCGATGACCGATGGTTCAAGTATGCCTACTCTTGTCTATTTCTGCCAATCTGCGATCGGGTGGTTTTGTTTTACGTCGATCGGGTGATGTGGTGCTGGTAGAATTTGTGGTAAGTTTTCCACGATTTATTATCTCTCGTAAATAAAATTCTACCCGTTTTTAAGTAGAGGCACAAGGGTAAATAGATTTACTGAGGTGTGCGAAAAAGTAGATGAGTGGTATATTGGCTAGGTCGAAGAGTTAGCCTGTGGGAAGATACAAAAATAAACTTTGGAAGAAACTCGGAAAAGTCTGCGGTTTGCGATCGCACTTGATACAGCCAGCAAGATAACAGATACTAGGATTAGGGACACAACATTGCTGTGTCCCTACTGCAAAATGAATTTATTGCTTCAGGCGATTAATTTCGACAGCACATTAGACAACTTAGCACCGAGATTCTCAACAGCGTCCTGCTGTTTGGGATCTTTCATCGTACCGTCAGGATTAAATACTTCAAAAGCTTGGGGAATTGCTTTCTGATCCGGCAGCACCAATACGTTAATATTCCCCAGGATCGATCGCAAATGAACCAATCCCCGCAAACCGCCGATTCCGCCTGGGGAAGCACTCATAATGACCGCTACTTTGCCAGTAAATGCCACCAACCCCGGTTCACCCGGTGCTGGCCGCGATACCCAATCGATCGCATTTTTCAACACAGGCGTAATTGAACTGTTATACTCAGGGGAAGCTATCAAAAACCCGTCATGCGCTACCATCAATTCCTTCAAGTGGCGGGCATTTTCTGGCATTCCCTCTTTTGCTTCCAAATCTTCGTCAAATAGCGGCATCGGCAAATCGCGCAAATCTACATAAGTAACTTCTGCACCCGCCGCCGTAGCACCAGCCGCCGCAACTTTTACCAGCAGTTTGTTATAGGATGCTTCGCGGGTACTTCCGGCAAATGCGAGAATTTTTGGTCTGTTTGTCATTGATTTTTTCCTGATTATTGCTTGCGCGTATAATTGTACTATTTGGAGTGATTCCAAACAAAGTCAGCAATGGGTCTATCTGCCGATAAAGCAGGATTGTCACTGGAATTGAGTAAAACCGATCGCATTTTTACATTCCCGACTCCCAAACGCCTCTCGACGCGACTGGGAATGCCGTAACCGTAAATAATGTGTCCTTTACCCGCCAACACGACAACTTGATAGTCGGGGTTTGCTTTGACAAATTCAGCGATTTTTTCCGCCATAGTTTCGTCCCACAAAACTTGGGCTTGCAAGAATCTTTCAAAACCCGTACTATTTCCCTGTGCTGCCTTTTGGTGTTGCTGGAAAACTTCTAGCAGCAGTTGCCGGTATTCGGCGTTGTCGGTGCGAATTTCGGATATTGGCGGAATGTGCTTTTTTTCCTCTGCCGTGAGGCTTTCTAAACCTTGACTGGCAACTTTTCTCGTTACTTCGGATGGTGTATTTAAGGCGAGGACGGGTAGTTGATTTTCTTTAGCAAACCGCAAAATGGGGGCGTAAGATTCCCAGGGAAAGCGCCATCTGCGATCGTACTCTGTTTGCTCGACTAATTGCTCTTCAGTCAGTTTACCTGCTAAGTAGTTGTCGATCGCGCTTTGAAAGGGACGCTGAAACATTTCCATCGCGATCGCAATTTTCCGATTTTGCCGCTGCATTTCTCGGACAATCTTTAGTTGAGCTTGGTGGTCTTCCGCGCTATCGTGGGTTTCTCCCAGATACACGACTTTTGCCTTTACCAACTGTTGTAGAATCTCTTGGTTCGTGTAAGTCTGCCCAGGTTGAGGGTTCGCCGTCATTTGCGCTGTCACTACACTGCTGCACAGCAGGAAGATGCCGATCGATAAGGCGCACAGTTTGATGAGTTTGGTTGTTTTCATACAAATATTATGCCGTTTCTCGCAGCAGCAAGCACAGCCGAACTCTACTATTTTAGCTGAGCAGCTAGAAAGCTCAATGCTTAATTTAAGTTCATAATTATCCGTGGTTACTTCTAAAAATGTAAAGTTTAGTTGCAGGTACTTGCGCTTCTAGAAGAAGGTGCTAAATTAATAATATGAAGCGAACAAAAAGCTTCTCTGACAGATACAACCTCTAGATACCACAGCGAAGTTCACAATAGAATCTAAGGAGTAAAAACGCTGTTTAATCTCACATCTGTCTCATCAAAAACCAATAGCAGCACTCACCAACAAAGCTGATACTTCCTCAACTAATTAGAGGGGAGCAATGCAACTGAATCCGAGGATTATTGCAACTCCACATCGAAGTTGAAAAAGAGGAAATCACTCGGTACATATGGCTGGGTGCTGTTGTTGTTAAAAGAGATTTTCGGCTTGTGATGTTTTTTTCAGTAGAGGCAGAGCTTTTAGATAGGCGTTACCGGGCAGAGCCGGGTAACGAGCCTAAAATGAGAAAAACTAGAAAATTACTGGAAAATTGTCTCGTCTTCCTTTCGCCACGCGGGATCGACAATACAAATAAATATTAGCGGCTCTGTGCCACAGTTGTAAATAAACTGCTTGGCGTTTGGGGGAATGTAAACTGCATCTCCGGCTTCCACGAATTGATTTTCGTCGTCGATGTGCATTTCCCCAACGCCGCTGAGGATGTAGTAAACTTCAGAAGTCGTCAGGGAGTGCAGCGCAGAAGTTTGTCCCGGTGGCAAAACGGCGTGGGCTAAACTGTAACGCAAATCCACAGCTTGTTTGTCTGGATGCAATAATTCTCGCAGTTGAGTACCGTCGCCAGCAATAAACTCATCGCAGGCATTTAGCTTTTGAATTAGCATTCTTTCCCCTCTCCTGAAAATCTCTTTACCACAACTTAAGTTTAATTGAAAGAGCCAGAGATGTTAAGAAATATGTAAAGCAGCGGCCGGATTTTTTAACCGTAAATTCCCGAATGCCCTCGATAATCAGGACAGTCGATCGCATCTTCAGATAAAGCTATAGTAGGCTGAACGGGACACTTGAGGTGGTAGTCGCCGGTGAAAAATACGCAGTTAGCACAAGGGATTTGGTGCATCCGCTGAGCTCGACGCAGGGAGTCGGTGACAGTACGCCCGACACTCAAAAAAAGCAAAAAAACTAAACCCCAGGCGGACACAAAACACAGCGGGACTAAAATAGGCTGTATTGCCTTCAGCAGAAAGTAAAGCATAGGAAGAAAATTTAGCGGTATAAGCCACACATACATTACAGTAGTGGAATTGCCGATCGATCGACCAAAAAGTTTAGAATCCTTTACAGCTCGATCGAGAAACCGGGCAATTATGGCATGATAAGGAACAGTCCTTAAATAAAATTAGAGGAAATCCGTTATGACTCTGCGATTAGGCGATACAGTTCCCAACTTTACCCAAGCTTCGTCTGAAGGCGAAATCAATTTCTACGACTGGGCTGGGGATAGCTGGGTCGTGTTGTTTTCTCACCCGAAAGACTATACTCCAGTTTGCACCACAGAACTCGGTGCAGTGGCCCGTCTAAAGTCTGAATTTGAAAAGCGGGGCGTCAAAACCATTGCCCTCAGCGTCGATGATGTGGATTCTCACATGGGCTGGATTAAAGATATTGAGGAAACTCAAAATGTCACCCTCAATTATCCGATTTTAGCAGATGGCGATCGTAAAGTCTCCGACATTTACGACATGATCCATCCCAACTCGCTGAACAACTTAACAATCCGCACAGTTTTTGTAATTGACCCGCAAAAGAAATTGCGTTTGAGCATTACTTATCCGGCGAGCACTGGTCGGAATTTTAATGAAATTTTGCGAGTAATTGATTCCTTGCAACTTACGGACAACTACAGCGTTGCGACTCCAGTTGATTGGAAAGACGGCGACGATTGCGTAATCGTACCTTCGATTACCGACCCGAAAGAGTTGGAAGAGAAATTTCCTAAAGGTTATACGCCGATTAAGCCTTATTTGCGGATGACTCCTCAGCCGAATAAATAGGTTTAACATTCCTGGACGCAGAACCTAATTATGTAAGGTGTGCAGTGCACACCTTACCTCTATAATTCGCGCGTCAAACCACCTTGTAGTTAGGACTTGAGTCCTTAACCTGGTTTTTGAGGAGTCAAGTCCTCACTACAAAAAAAATTGTGCAATCTTGTGTAAACACTTTAGATTTGAGGAAAGGCAAAATGCTGTCATCAACAATTGTGTTGCGAATACCGCCCAAATTGCAAATGACAGACGAGGAGTTTTTCGAGTTCTGTCAAATCAATAGTGAATTACGCATTGAACGCAACAAATCGGGAGAATTGCTAATTATGCCCCCTACTGGTGGAACAACAGGAAATCGCAGCGGTAGCGTCTTTGGAGAGTTGTATATTTGGGCCGGGCAAGATGGAACCGGTATGTGTTTTGACTCCAGTACGGGATTTAAGCTTTCAATGGGTGACAAGTCTCCAGATACCTCGTGGATTAAACTGGAACGGTGGAATGCTTTGTCACCAGAACAGCAAGATAAATTCCCACCTATTTGCCCGGATTTTGTAGTAGAACTGAGGTCTGCTTCTGACAATCTCAAGCCATTGCAAGAAAAAATGCAAGAATATATGAGAGAACCTGGAGTGCAATTAGGCTGGTTAATTGACCGCAAAAATCGCAGAGTTTATATTTACCGTCCTGGTTGGCCAGAGGAATGTTTGGAGAATCCCGCGACAGTCAGCGGCGACCCCGTTTTGCCGGGATTTGTACTCAATATGAGCAGGATTTGGTAAGCTGAGTATAGGAGCCAAGATCGAGGAAATCAATTATGTTGACATCAACAATTGTGTTGCGAATACCGCCCAAGTTGCAAATGACAGATGACGAGTTTTTCGAGTTCTGTCAAATTAATAGTGAGTTACGCATTGAACGCAACAAATCGGGAGAATTGCTAATTATGCCTCCTACTGGTTCGGAGACGGGAAACCGAGAAGGTAATATATTTGGGCCGCTGTGGGTTTGGGCAGAACAAAATGGTACTGGTTTAGCGTTTACTTCGAGTACAGGATTTACTCTGTCAACAGGTGCACAAAAGTCGCCGGATGCTGCTTGGATAAAATTTGAAAGATGGAATGCTTTGTCACCAGAACAAAAGCAAAAGTTTGCCCCGATTTGCCCGGATTTTGTAGTAGAACTGAGGTCTGCTTCTGACAATCTCAAACCATTGCAAGAAAAAATGCAAGAATATATGAGAGAACCCGGAGTGCAGTTAGGGTGGTTAATTGACCGCAAAAATCGCAGAGTTTATATTTACCGTCCTGGTTGGCCAGAGGAATGTTTGGAGAATCCCGCGACAGTCAGCGGCGACCCCGTTTTGCCGGGATTTGTACTCAATATGAGCAGGATTTGGTAAAAGTGGTAGCAATAAATATCAACTTATTGTAAAAATTAATCATAGGATACACACAGGCAAAAAATATGGATATTAAAAATGGCTTTGTAGGCACAATCGGCAACACACCACTAATTCGCTTAAACAGCTTCAGCGATGAAACTGGCTGTGAAATTCTCGGCAAAGCAGAGTTTCTAAATCCAGGCGGTTCCGTTAAAGATAGGGCCGCTTTATACATCATCAAAGACGCAGAAGAAAAAGGCTTGCTGAAACCGGGCGGCACTGTTGTTGAAGGCACCGCCGGCAATACAGGCATCGGTTTGGCCCACATTTGCAACGCTAAAGGTTACAAATGTTTGATTGTGATTCCCGATAACCAATCTCAAGAAAAAATCGATGCTTTGAAAACCTTGGGCGCTGAAGTTCGGACTGTTCCCGCTGTTCCTTACAAAGACCCGAATAATTATGTCAAATTGTCGGGAAGATTGGCTTCAGAAATGGAGAATGCAGTCTGGGCAAATCAGTTTGACAATTTAGCCAATCGCCGAGCTCATTACGAGACAACGGGCCCGGAAATTTGGGAACAAACCAACGGGAAAATTGATGCTTGGGTAACAGCTACTGGTACTGGCGGCACTTTTGCTGGCGTAGGAATGTTTTTGAAAGAAAAAAATCCTGCTGTTAGAATTGTCTTGGCAGACCCGATGGGCAGCGGGCTTTACAGTTATTTCAAAACTGGGGAAATTAAGACTGAAGGTAGTTCGATTACTGAGGGAATTGGCACCACTCGCGTCACTGCAAATATGGAGAATGCCCCGGTAGACGACGCCATTCAAATTGATGATACTGAAGCTGTCCGGGTGATTTACCAACTGCTGAGGAAAGAAGGGCTGTTTATGGGCGGTTCTGTGGGGATTAATGTAGGGGCGGCTGTGGCTTTAGCGAAGCAAATGGGGCCTGGACATACGATTGTTACGGTACTCTGCGACGGTGGGGCTCGGTATCAGTCGCGTTTGTTCGATCGACAATGGTTGGCTTCCAAAGGTTTGTCACCAGATTAACCGTAGGGTGCGCTGCGGCGCACCTTAAAATCTGGCTCTATATAAAATCTGGGCGTATATGCGCGCACCTATTCCCATGATAAAAAATAGCATATATGCAGCAGAATGTCAAGTAAAAAATATGAAAATTATCCAATCTTCTAGGCAAGTTCTTGTTTGTCAAAACCGCACTTGTCGCAAGCAAAATTCAGCAAAGGTACTGGCAGCTTTTCAGAAATTGTCGCCCTCAGAAGTTGAAGTTGTTGCTAGCAGTTGTTTGGGACAGTGCGGCAACGGGCCGATGGTGTTGGTGCTGCCAGAAGAGGTTTGGTACAATGGCGTTTGCCCTGAAGAAGTGGCGACAATAACTGAGCAACATTTGCGGGGAGGAAAGCCGGTGGAGAGGATGCTTTACCGCAAGTTTCACCGACTTTCTAATTAGTCGATCGCCCGCCTTTAAAATTCTTCCGCAAACAACCGGCGGAGAATCTCGGTGACTTCGGCGGCGACTCTAGCGTCTTGTTCGATCGCCAAGCGATCGACACTGCTGGAACCGCCTACAGCTTTTTCTGCCCGCAAACTCATCGCCAAAGTTCTGACTTTTGCCGGCTTTCCCGCCGCCTTCGGCCGCTCGTCAACAAACCGCACTAAAGCCACATAAACTGTTTCTAGAGTTCCCCGGATCGAGCTCAGTCCGTAACCCAATTTTGAGATAATTACTGGAGAAGTGATCAGGCCTTCCATCCCCAAAGTTTTAATTGCTACGTCCACATATCGAGCGCTGTCGTGTCCCATTGCTCTGACAATGCTTTCTAAGCTGTTCCACTGAGATGCTTTCATGCGCGATCGCTGTTCGATGTGGAAGTGCCATCCTAACATGGAAATTAGCCTGGTCAAGTCATAAGCAGATACGGAATTTTTTTGTTTGGTGCTGTTTACTGCGGCACTTAAAAGCACTTGTTTTTTGGTGAGATCGAATATTTTTGGGTTGGTGAGATAAGGATTTTCGCCGTAATCGCCGCGAAAAATTAGGTCATTATTGCCAGTAGCGCTTTTCAGCCATTGCTCTAGTCCTATGCGAGTATCGAAGCGTTTGAACATCGCAGCTAAGGAGTTTGAACTTCCTATATTTGAGGCATAGCTAATCATGTCTTTTGCTACATCGTAAAAGTAAAAATCGTGTCTTAGCCCGTTGCCATCTCTAACAACGCAGTTGTCAATATCGCAGTCGGGATATTTGCTATTTATTTGACTGACGATATTAAGGAGTGCGATAATTTTAGTGGCACTCCACTGCTCAGCATTGGTAAGTGCGTTTTTTCCCAGCCACTGCGCCTGAATTTTGCCGTCTACAAAAGTACCAATGCAAACGCAGGCTTCCTTAATTTCTGCGTGCAAAAAATTTAAAGCTTGAGAGTTAATTTGAGGTAGTTCTACCACGCTGGGAAACGGGGTAAGTTTGAGGGGATTATTGGGGCCGGGAATAGAGCTAATTACTTTTAAGCCGTCGGGTTTCTGTTTGAGATAATCGGGATAGTTTTTAATGTGTTGTTGGTAAGGTGATTTTTCAATGCCCCTGTCTAAAAAAGCTAGTTTGTTTATGTTAGCTTTGGCATCTATTTCCATTTGGAGGTAGTTTTTGAAGATGCGCGCTCGGTCTTTTGCGAGTTCGAGGGAGGTGAGGTTCATGATAATTGTTGGCAGCTTGTTACCAATAAGTAAATCACTATACTAGGATTTACGCAAACAAACCGGGTTTCTCTGTAAAATTTTGGGTTAAGGAACGAAAAATTTATGAAGAAACCGGGCTTCAGACAGTAACTGCGTCCCGGAGTATATATCTGATTTCTGGCCCTACGATCGAGCTTTTTTGCCGCGTACTTGAATACGTTTGTCGGTTTTTTGTTTCTTAATCCAACAGACAAATTTCTGGAGTTCAGGGTCATTTTTGAGCTTTTCCAGGGTGTCGAGCTCTTGGGCGAGGTGTTTGTTGTCAAATAGAGAGTGAATCTGGCGGTGACAGGCTGAGCAAATGTCGATTGTCTGGCTTGGATCTTCGTTTTTCCGCTTGGTGTTTTGTTTGGGGATGAGGTGATGGGCGGTTAATGCTTCCATTTGTCGATCGCACAATTCGCACTGCATAATTTTCTCAATGCTGCTGGATAGGAGAATTGCTACTTTTAGTTTAGCGCGATCGGCTTTGAGGAGGTGAATGAAAGTCGATCGCACTCTCCAAACAATAAAAAAACCCCCAATTGGGGGTCGTACAAATCTCTTGTGGCAGAGGTCGAGAAGCCTCTGGGATCACAAAATATACAGCAGCAAAAACAAAACAATCCAAATCACATCGACAAAGTGCCAGTAAATCTCAGTCGCTTCGATTCCAAAGTGGTGCTCGCTAGAATAATGGCCTTGCGCGCGCGATCGCCACACCACCGCCACCATAAACAGCACTCCCAAGGTAACGTGCAAGCCGTGAAAAGCAGTCAAAACGTAAAAACAACTGGCATACAAATTAGTCGTCAAGCCAAACTCTAAATGAGCGTATTCGTAAACCTGACCGAACAAGAAAACTGCGCCCATAGCAATAGTTACGAGCAACCAATTCCGCATTCCGGCGGCATCATTCTTTTTAATTGCAGTATCCGCATTATGAATCACAAAACTGCTAGCAATCAGAATTACCGTATTGATTCCCGGCAGCAATAACTCGCGCTCCGGCGTACCTTCAGGAGGCCACACGGGGGCCATCGCCCGATAAATCAAATAGGCGGCAAACATACCGAAAAATATCATGCCTTCAGCGCACAGGAACACAATTACACCTAACATTCGGTGGTCGGGATGCTCGACACCGTGTGCTTCTACTTCGCCCTCGTGGTGGTAATTCAGGGCTGTTTTTGCCGGATCGATCGCTGGAATTTGCATAAGAAATTGGTAATGAAGAAGTCAGTTGTCAGTTGTCAGTTGGCAGTTGGCAGTTGGCAGTTGGCATTAGTCATCAGTCATTAGTTAACAGTCAACAGTCAACAGTCAACCATGCCTAATGACTGATGACTAATAACTATTCGCCATCTTGACTTTCATCAGCAGGAGAATCAACATTTACCTCTGATTCAGGAGCGACCAAAGTTGCAGTACCGCCAAAGAAAGTTGAAGCTTGAGCCTCCGCAATAGGGATACCTGTTTTCTGGGTATTGCGGGTGGCATTTTCCCTCAGCTTGAGCCTGAGACGTTCCCCTGTATTCTGAATTTTTTCCATGCCGTAATCGTAAGGCCCCGTTGCCAATACTGGCACTCCTTCAAAATTTTCGATCGGAGGTGGCGAAGTCGTCATCCATTCTAAACTCAAAGCTTGCCAAGGATTGTCACCTGCTTTCGGGCCGTACCTCCAGCTCCAAATCACATTAATGATAAACGGGATTGTAGACACTGCCAGCATATAAGCACCGACAGTACAAATGACATTAATTGTGGTAAATTTTGGGTCGTACATTGCCACCCGCCGGGGCATTCCTTGCATACCTAAAGCGTGCATCGGCAAGAAAGTTACAGTAAAGCCAACATAAGTTAAAACAAAGTGAACTCTACCCCAAAATTCATTAATCATCCGCCCCGTCATTTTGGGGAACCAGTGGTAAAAAGCAGCGTAAATTCCAAACACTGAGCCGCCAAACAGCACGTAGTGTAGGTGAGCGACGACAAAATAAGTGTCGTGAACGTGAATGTCGAAAGGTACGGAAGCCACCATGATTCCGGTGATGCCGCCGAGCACAAATGTTGAGATAAAACCCATCCCAAATAGCATCGCGCTGACAAGCCGGAGTTTTCCTCCCCAAATAGTTGCCAACCAGCTAAATATTTTAATCCCAGTTGGTACGGCGATGATCATAGTCGTGATCATAAAAAACATCCGCAGCCAGCCGGGAGTGCCGCTGGTAAACATATGGTGCGCCCACACGATCAAGCCCAAAAAGCTGATCGCGAGACTGGAATATGCGATCGCCAAATAACCAAAAATTGGCTTGCGCGAATGCACCGGCAAAACTTCTGAAATCACCCCGAAAAAGGGCATAATCATAATGTAAACTGCCGGGTGCGAATAAAACCAGAATAAATGCTGGTAGACGATGGGATCGCCGTTGCCTGTCGGGTTAAAAAATGCCGTCCCCGCTAACAAGTCAAACGACAGCAAAATCAAAGCTGCGGCTAAGACTGGAGTAGCAATCAAAGTGAGCGCTGAAGTCGCAATCATCGCCCAGCAAAACAAAGGCATTTCATTGAGACTCATGCTCGGAACGCGCATGGTAAAGATGGTAACGGCAAAATTCACCGCCCCCAAAATCGAAGAAGTTCCGAGAATCAAAACGCTGAGAATCCAAATTTCTTCCCCCGCTTGAGCAGTAACTAAGCTCAAAGGCGGATAGGAAGTCCAACCCGCCTGTGGAGCTCCCACCAAAAAACTGCTCAACAGCAACACGCCGCCTACGGGAATTAGCCAAAAGGCAAGGGCATTCAGTCTGGGAAATGCCATGTCTTTTGCCCCAATCATTAAGGGGATCAAAAAGTTAGCAAATCCGGCTCCGGCGGGTACGATCCACAGGAAGATCATCACCGTCGCGTGAACAGTAAATAAACTGTTGTAGAGTTCGGGGGTGACAAAATCGGCGTCGGGGGTGGCGAGTTCTGTTCGCACCAAGGTTGCCATCACGCCGCCGATTAGATAGAAAATAAATGTTGTTACCAGGTATTGAATACCGATGACTTTGTGATCGGTATTAAAAGTGAAGTAGTCGCGCCAATGTCTATCAGCGGGCGCTGTTCCGCGAGCCTCAGTGTTTGCACTTTCTTGGAACTGTGCTTGTGTCATAGTTATTAGTCATTAGTTATTAGTCATTAGTTAATAGCTCAGGATAAAATACCCAGTGGCCAGAACTAATGACTATTTTTAGTGATGAGTTGGGTGAAGTTGTTCTAGGGCTTCGGAATTAATTTTTATTTCCCTGACGTAGGGAGCCAAAAATTCTCCATCTGACAATTCCCCAGGATTGACTGCAACTGCTTGCTCTAAGTTTTGACTGCTAGCAACTTGCTGGCTTTGCAGCCAAGTGTCGAATTCTTCTGGCGTGTGAACGACTGCTACAGCTTTCATCGCTCCGTGATAAGCGCCGCACAATTCAGCACAAACAACCCGGTATTCGCCGGTTTTAGTTGGTGTAAATCTCAGTTCGCTCGGCCGGCCGGGAATTGCATCTTGTTTGAGGCGAAATTCCGGCAGCCAAAATGCGTGCAGCACGTCTTGAGCTGAGATATTTAGCTGTACGTCGCGGTTGACTGGCATATGCAGTTCGCCAGAACTAACGCCGCTTTCTGGATAGCTAAAAATCCAGGCGTACTGCAAACCTGTGACATTTACAACTAAGTCTGCTGGTTTGTCTTCATTTTCTGGGGAAGCGCCTACGCCTAAAGCAACGAGTTTTTGAGATGGAATTTGAGGGGCGTTTTGGGGTGTATCTGAGAGTGTGGCTGCGATCGCACTTCCCCGCATTTTAGAGTGCGCTTGCATGGTTCCGTGGTCGTGATTGCCCATCGGATCGAGGCCTCCCATTGAGTTGTAAATCTCAAAACTGTAGACTCCGATTCCTAAAATAATCACTGCCGGCACGGCTGTCCAAAGAATTTCTAAGGGAAAGTTGTCATGCCAAGGCGGCCCGTCTGTGTTGTCTCCTTGACGGCGGCGATATTTAATTGCAGCAAAGATCAGCACTCCCTGGACCATGATAAATAATCCAGTGGAAATGGTCATCATTGTATTGAAAAGTGCGTCTATGTCGGATGCTTCGTCAGAGGCGGCGATCGGCATCAAACCGTGATTCTGCCCGTACCAGAGACTGATCAGAGTCACTACGATGCCGGCGAGCATGGTGAGGATGGAACTTGGAATGTTCACGCTGGTACTTCTTAATAGCGACACTTCTTCGCTTGAAAAATGAAGGAAGCGCCTCTGGGTTATCAATTTTTAATTGTAAATGGTATTTTTAGTAAAATGTCTATCTTAAGGGTTACTTAAGGCTTAGTATGTTTGACCGAGCGATCGCGAGCCTCAAAAATACGTCTTTTGTACCTTGACAAAAATGAGTAAAAATGGTACACAATCGCTCTGTTTGGCTGCTAAATTTGAGATGGTTTCTCAAACACCATCAAATGCTGCTGGGGTAACATATCTTTTGTCTCTTTCCATACTAAACCGACGGCTGCCATTTCTTTTTTCACCTGCTTCTGCGTCATTTTGTGCAAACCTTTAATGGGAATCATCGGGTTTTCGCCGCGATACTCGATCGATACCGTGCGGCCTCCCGGTTTGAGTGCTTTCACAATTCCTTGCATCATTTCTCTGGGATATGCAAATTCGTGATAAGCATCGACCATCACAACTAAATCTACGCTATTTTCCGGCAAATTCGGATTGTCGATACTTCCCAAAACTGGCTCAACGTTAGCAATATTTTTTTCTTGTTTATTCAATTTAATAAAATTAATCATTTCCGGCTGCACGTCAACTGCCAAAACCTTTCCTTCTGGAACTAAGGGAGCGATGCGAAAGCTAAAATATCCTGTTCCCGCTCCAATATCGGCTACAATATCGGTTGGTTTTAAATCGAGATTGTTGACTAATCGAGCTGATTTTTCCTCCATGCCGCGAGACGGTCTTTCCAGCCAACCAGCACCTTCATATCCCATGACTTGAGCAATTTCTCGACCCATGTAAAATTTGCCGGTTCCGTCGGGATTGTGGACGGTTCGCTGCTGATAAATTGGGTCGCCATCGGCGGTTTTACTTACGGCTGCACAGGCATTGACCGGCAATATGCAAATTATTGCTAAGATAATTGCTGCTAGATGTTTGAGGAATAGTCGGTTTTTCACGATCGTCCTAATTGTATGTTTAATTCTGTCATTACCAGGCTCTGCGCGGTAATGCAGAACCAGAGGAACAGCCGAGCGAATATCGAGAATAGTTTAAGATTTAGCTGACAGCGGATTCTAATAATCTGATTGTACCAGAGTCAGCGTCGATTTCGACTTCTTGACCGATCGGCAAAGTGAACTGTTCCCGGATGTGTCCCACCATTGAACCGTACCACGCGGGAATCTTCAAAGGGCGAATGTGGTCGGACAAGACTTGAGGTAAGGTTAGGGACTCTTGCGGTTTTTCAGCTTCGCACTTGGTACACTGTCCGAAAATAAAACCTGATATTTTATCGAGAATGCCCGCTAATTTGAGCTGCGTCAACATTCTATCGATGCGATACACTTCTTCGCCAACTTCCTCGACAAACAAAATACTGTTTTCCCACTGCGGTAAATATGCAGAACCCACCATTGCTGCGATTACTGATAAATTGCCGCCGATTAGTTTTCCGCTAGCTGTGCCCCGCCCGATTGTTTGAACTTGCACGCTTTTGGAGTTTTGCATCGTCACAGAACCTCCGTCAAACAAAACTTTTTTGACGTAATCCACTGTAAAAGGACTCCAAGTTGACGCACCTAAAGGGCCGTGAAAAGTAACTCTATTAGTTTTAGCATAAATCGCCAATAACAGCGCCGTAATATCGCTAAATCCCATAATAATTTTGGGGTTGTTGCCGATAATATTGTAATCCAGGAGCGGCAATATCCGAGCACAGCCCCAGCCGCCCATCCCGGTAAAAATAGCTCGCACGGAGTCATCGGCAAAGGCTGCGTTGACATCGGCCGCGCGATCGGCATCCTTGCCGGCTAAATAGCCGTAGCGATCGTAAAAATGCTCTCCCAATTTAACTTTTAAACCCAGCTTTTCCATAACTTTAAAAAAATCCTCAATTTCTTTTTTGTAGTTGAAAGCAGCAGGATTGATTAAAGCTACTGTATCGCCAACTTGCAGGCGGCGCGGCTTAACGATCGCACTTTTGGGAGATAGGTTGGTTTGCGCGATCCGATTCGAGGGCTTCGCTAACGGCACAAGCTGAGTACCAATAGCAGTCAGCCCAAAAGTTGTCAGCAGAGCACGGCGGCGGAGAGTCATAGCTGTTAGGTAATTTTTGCTATAATTGTAAAGGAAAATTTCTGCAATATCAGTTTAAAATTGCCAGTTTCAAATGAAAACAGACACTAAAATCTCAGCTAAAAAATCTTGGGCTCAAGCTTTAGCCCGTCCGGCTGCGGAATTTCCGCTGACTCAGTTATCCGTTAAAAGCGGTAAAATTCCTGCAGGATTGCGCGGCAGTCTCTACCGCAACGGGCCCGGACGTTTGGAACGCGGCGGTGTTGCTGCGGGACACTGGTTTGATGGCGACGGTGCAATTTTGGCAGTACATTTTACCGATGTCGGTGCTACGGCTGTTTATCGCTACGTGCAAACAGCGGGATATCTAGCTGAAGAAAAAGCTGATAAATTTCTCTACAGTAATTATGGCATGACAGCACCGGGCCCTGTGTGGTTGCGGTGGACTAAAACTGTTAAAAATGCTGCCAATACTTCTGTTTTAGCTTTGCCCGATCGCCTTTTGGCATTGTGGGAAGGTGGCCCGCCTCACCGCCTCGATTTGCAAACCCTGGAAACTCAGGGAACGGACGATTTAGGCAGTTTAGATAGTAAATTTGTTTATTCTGCTCACTGCAAGCGCGACCCGATTACTGGCAATATTTTCAACTTTGGAATTACCAACGGTGCGACTACAAAGTTGAATCTGTATAAAAGCGATTTTACGGGCAAAGTCGTGCAACAATCAACATTTGCTTTAGATGGAATTTACGCGCTCCACGATTTTGTTTTTGCGGAAAAGTATCTGATATTTTTTATCCCGCCGGTGCAAGTCAATTTTTTGCCATTGTTAACGGGAATTAGCAGTTATAGCGAGTCGTTTAAGTGGAAACCGGAGTTAGGTACTCAGATATTAGTTTTTGACTCAGAAACTCTATCTTTAGTTAGTCGCGGCGAAACAGAACCTTGGTTCCAGTGGCATTTTGCTAACGGTTTTGTCAAGGAAGATGGTTCGGTGGCTGTAGATTTTGTGCGCTTCGCTGACTTTCAAACTAATCAGCGGCTGAAAGAAGTAGCGACAGGTGAAACTCGCACTGATGCGGAGGGGACTCTCTGGCGGGTGCATCTCAATCCTCAGACGGGGAAAGTGACAGCAGCCGAAGAATTGTTGGATCAACCTTGCGAATTTCCGACGGTACCTGCTTCAGAAATAGGGCAAGACTCACGATATATTTATCTGGCAATGTATCGGCCTGACGTTGATATTGTACCGGAACGTTATGGCGCGATCGCCCGTTTGGACACGCAAACCCGCAATCTCACAATTGCCGACTTGGGCGAAAATCGCTATCCCGCAGAGCCCATCTACGTTCCAGATATTTCCTCGGAGAAAGGTTGGATAGTAACAGTTATTTATGACGGCAATTCTGACAGCAGCGAAGTCTGGATATTTGACAGCGACGGACTTTCCCGCGAACCTGTTTGCAAGCTAGAATTGCCCAGTGTCATACCTTTGGGCTTTCACGGCACTTGGAAATCGGCAGTATGAGAAAATTGTAAAGAAGTGTTGCGGAAGATTTATTAAAAATTGTTGCCGCTTTAACTTCTAGTTGTTAAGGTGTGTGTAGATAGGAAATTCTCATATCTAGGAGGTGTGGAATTGATAATCTGCATTGCTCAATTATCCTGTGCCAATTCGCACGAATCCCCGGCGATTTTAAGTCGCGGTTGCACAGGATATCGTCTGCCTCTGCGGACTACAAAAAGAAGGGTAATTAAGCCCTGGCGAATAACCAATCCGGGCGAATATTCCCGGCCAATTTATTCGCAGCTACCAGGCAAAATCCGCCTCCACGGAGTGAAGAAAGAGGGGTTCTCCAACCCCGGTAAATCACAAATTCGTGGATAACCAATCCCCGGCGAGTTTATTCGCGGCTACACAGGCAAAGTCCGCCTCCGCGAACTGAAGAAACAGCGGTAATAAAGCCCGCTTGACCATGATTTCCGACTCGGTTTTCTCATTTCAGCTTGGTCTGCTGGAATGAGGTTAAATGACCAGATAATTGACTGATTTCTGGCAAACCCAAAGTTTAGTTCAACTCACGCGCACGTTAGCGATTCAACAGTTTTTGGTTTTGAGTTAACCCCACAAGTAAATGAGGTCTATCGAAACAAGATAGCCTTTTCAACAATTATGAATTATGAGTTGTTACCGCCAAAACATTCAACTCATAACTAATAATTCACAACTCACAACTCATAACTCCGTGCCGCGGTGAGCATCAACCAAAAGGTTTAATCTATGCAACTTCAAGGAAAAACAGCTCTTGTTACAGGGGCTTCGCGCGGAATTGGGCGATCGATCGCCCTGGAATTAGCGAGACAAGGAGTCAAACGTTTGTTGATTGTGGCGCGCAACCGCAAGCAATTAATTGAACTGGCAGAGGAAATCGATCTTTTTGGCACAGAAGTAGTGCCGTTAGCTTTGGATTTAACTCAGTCAGTAGCGGTAAATATTGCGATCGCCCAAGCTTGGCGAGATTGCGGCCCGATTCACCTGCTAGTCAACTGTGCGGGCGTAGCGCACCAAGCATCATTCTTGCGTTCTCCGCTGCCGTTAATCGAGGAAGAAATCGCCTTAAATTTGCTCGGAACCTACACAATTACCCGCTTGATAGCTCGGCGAATGGCGACTCAAAAAGAGGGAACAATCGTCAATGTTTCCAGCTTGATGGGAAAAATTGCTGCGCCCACAATGGCCACTTATTCTGCTACCAAATTTGCGATTTTGGGATTCACCCAAGCTTTACGCAGCGAGTTAACTCAGTACAATGTTCGAGTCACAGCTTTGCTGCCATCTTTAACAGATACCGACATGGTGCGAGACTTGGAGCAATTCCGGTGGGTAGTGCCCACAACTCCCGAAAAAGTTGCCCTAGCACTTGTCGCGGGATTGCACAAAGATGCGCCTGAAATCTTGGTAGGATGGCAAAGTCATCTAGCAGTTTGGTGTCACCGAATTGCGCCTTGGTTGCTGGATTTTGTGTTGCGGATGGCGACTCCAGAACTTCGGGATAAATCGCGGGGCCGCAAATTGCGGGAGGCTTTAGCTAGCGGGCGATAAACTCTTTTGTGGGCGGGATCTTCGGCCCACCCCACAAGAAAACTCATTCTTTGTGGAACGGGCATCTTGCCCGTTCCTAAGCGCACCTTACATTTGGCAAACACTCTAACTGTTAGTCATATCGTTTGCGGTTGCATCGGAATGATATAGAGGACACGGCACTGCCGTGTCCCTACCCCTATTAATTGTCAGGAGGACACGGCAGTGCCGTGTCCTGACCGTGAGTAATATTAATTCCGATGCTACCGGAGTTGATATCATTTCCATTCCCCCTGCAACGTAAAAGCCGCCCAATAATAGGGCGATTTCCATTTTTCCTCCTGCATCATTTCCATCTGCGCCGCCCTCAAAGCTGCCGCCGGCGCTAACTTTTGCTGCACCATTTTTTGATAAAACTTCTGCATGAACACAGCAGTTCCTTCATCATCCACACTCCACAAACTCACCGCCACCCGCTGCGCCCCCGCATACATAAATCCCCTAGTTAATCCCACCATTCCTTCGCCTTTAACATTCTGTCCCATTCCCGTCTGACAAGCACTTAAAACTACTAAATTTGCCGCCAGTTTCAAGTTGAAAATATCCGTGAGTCGCAAGAAACCATTGACAAGATTGCCCTTTTCATCTACCGTAGACATCAGAATTCCTGACAGTTCGGGATTTTTGCTGTTGGCCATGCCGTGGGTGGCGAAGTGAATGATTTGATAATTGACTAAATTTCCATCGGTAGCAGTAGTGCGACTGGCCTCAAAATCAAGTATTTGACGGGTAGAAACTGAGGGGAATAAGCTAGATATTGTTTGGGCTTCTTGGCGGCTAAATGCGAGACGTTCGGGTGGCCATTGCCGATTAGAAGCACGAAGCGATTGATTTAAACCGAGGTTGTTTGCTTCTAATTTTTCTGTTGTTGCTTGGGTAAGTTGTCCTTTAACTCTTTCATCGTCTGGACTGAAAACAGGATCGGCTAAAATTGCTAAAGTTTGGCCCGGTGGTTTTCTATCTCCGTAATTTTGCCGTAAAATGGCGAGACTTGAGGCGGAAGGCAGGGTAATAATTTCATGTTCGGCAATTAAGGGAACATTGGTATTGTGTCCCCGGGTTTGGGAAATAGTTAACGCCGAAAAAGGGGTATAGTGCAGCACGCCGTCGGGAACAATTAATAAGCGTTTGTTTCCTAATTGGGCGGAGGCCGGCTGTAAAATTAATTGACCCAGATTGGCACTCGCTTCGGCCACTTGTTGGGGAATATCTCTTTGGATTGGGCTAGTTGCTGCGTCTCGGAAATTGCGGGCTGCTGTTTCAATGTCTGCGCGTTTTGGCAATTCATAGCTAGTTAGTCCTGTTGATGTCACAACCCACAAATAACTCCGGTTTTTGCCAAGGGAATACTGCAATAAAATCGTGTTTTCATCGAGAATCTGTTTCTGAATTTCTGGCAGTGTTAAAGGTTGGGGTTGGGTGAGGGCAGCGTAGCGGGGGCTGGCGGTACGAATCTGGGCTTGAATTTGCTGATATTGTTGCAAAAGTGCGAGCCGCTGTTTGTCGATTTCAGCTATTTTAGTTTGATTGGGATTGGGGGTGCTGATTGTTTCGATGCGCTGCTTTTCAATGGCATCGAGTTGCTGTTGCAAGCTCTTTTCTTGTTGCAGTAAATCGGGGGAAATACCTTCGCGAATGTTGGCGTTACTTTCAAAGAGGAGTTCGAGGAGGCTGCGGGCCCTCGAACGTTCGCTGGCTTCTAAGGCTTTTGTATCATAACCGGATTTAGGATTAGTTTTGTGCAGTTGCATTAACAAATCGATGTAGAATTCGTAGTAGTTCTGGACTGTGGCAAAGTATGAGGTGCGGAGTTCTGGGCTGGCAATTAGGGTGCGGAGGTTTTCGATGATTTTGAGAGAGGATTCAATATCGTTGAGGGCTTCGGTAAGATTGTTTTGGTCGCGTTTGACAGAAGCTATATTGTAAAGGGTGCTAGCTTCCCCGCTGCTGTCGCCCACGACCCGAAATAGGGGAAGCGACTGGCTGTAATACTCTAGCGCTTTCTGTTTTTCTCCCAATTCTGAGTAGACAGTGCCGATGTTGTTGAGGGTGAGAGCTTCCCCATCGCGACCGCCGGTTGCCCGACTCAGGGGAAGCGATTGGCTGTAATACTCTAGCGCTTTCTGTTTTTCTCCCAAATCTGAGTAGACATTGCCGAGGTTGTTGAGGGTGTTCGCTTCCCCACCGCGATCGCCGGTTGCCCGAAATAAGGGAAGCGACTGGCTGTAATACTCTAGTGCTTTCTGTTTTTCTCCCAATTCATGGTAGACAATGCCGATGTTGTTGAGGGTGTCAGCTTCCCCGCCGCGATCGCCGGTTGCCCGACGCAGGGGAAGGGACTGGCTGTAATACTCTAAAGCTTTCTGTTGTTCTCCCAATTGAGAGTAGACAGTGCCGATGTTGTTGAGGGTGGTAGCTTCCCCGCTGCGATCGCCTACTGCCCGTCTCATGGGAAGCGACTGGCTGTAATACTCTAGCGCTTTCTGTTTTTCTCCCAATTGAGAGTAGACTTTGCCGATGTTGTTGAGGGTGACAGCTTCCTGTGTGCGATCGCCTACTGCCCGACTCAGGGGAAGCGACTGGCTGTAATACTCTAGCGCTTTCTGTTTTTCTCCCAATTGAGAGTAGACATTGCCGAGGTTATTGAGGATGGCCGCTTCCCCGCTGCGAGATCCTACTGCCCGACCCAGGGGAAGGGACTGGGTGTAATACTCTAGCGCTTTCTGTTTTTCTCCCAAATCTGAGTAGACATTGCCGATGTTGTTGAGGGTGGCAGCTTCCCCGCCGCGATCACCCGTTGCACGTCTCAGGGGAAGGGACTGGGTGTAATACTCTAGTGCTTTCTGTTTTTCTCCCAATGCTGAGTAGACGAAGCCGATGCTGTTGAGGGTGCTAGCTTCCCGGGAGTGATCGCCTACTGCCCGAAACAGGGGAAGGGACTGGTTGTAATACTCTAGCGCTTTCTGTTTTTCTCCCAATTGAGAGTAGACAGTGCCAATGTTGTTGAGGGTAACAGCTACCTCACGGCGATCGCCTACAGCCCGCAATAGGGGAAGCGACTGGCTGTAATACTCTAGCGCTTTGAGTTTTTCTCCCAATACTGAGTAGACATTGCCGAGGTTGTTGAGGGTGGTAGCTTCCCCGCTGCGATCTCCTACTGCCCGAAATAGGGGAAGCGACTGGCTGTAATACTCTAGCGCCTTCTGTTTTTCTCCCAAATCCTCGTAGACAGTGCCGATGTTGTTGAGGGTGGCAGCTTCCCCGCTGCGATCTCCTACTGCCCGAAATAGGGGAAGCGACTGGCTGTAATACTCTAGCGCTTTGAGTTTTTCTCCCAAATCTGAGTAGACACTGCCGATGCCATTGAGGGTGTAAGCTTCCCGGGAGCGATCGCCTACTGCCCGAAACAGTTTTAATGCTTCTTCAAATTTGACGATCGCACTTCTTTTTGCTTTCGCCGTTCCTTGCTGGTACAGTTGTGCTCCTTCTTTGAAAGCTTTTTCAGCAGCCTCACTACTGCTTGTTTGCGCTGTTTGTACGACTTTACCAACGGGCACGGCTGCTGCAACTGGCTGACTTAGCTGAACCGAAAGTGCGATCGACATACCAGCCAAAACCCATTGAGTGCGATCGAGCATAGCCACCCCTTTTGTATTTTTGTCAATTTTACTCACTAGCTCGCTTAGTGTAAAGGCAGGAAGAAGTAAGGGCGATCGGCATTTTTGCTAGAGTTAACGAGTAGTGCGATTCCCTGCGGGATCGCTACGCCGCGCGTACTTTTTCCCAGCATGAACAACATCCCAACTACCCCCGATCCCGTAACCAGCCACTGGGATTGCCCCGAATGCGGCGGCACCGGTACCCTCAGCCCAGAAATTTGCCCTGTTTGTCTCGGAGCAAAATACATCGATCTCGCTACAATAACGAACTGGATGCTCGATTTTATGGAATCTCGCGGCTGCGATCGAGCTGAGATCGATCGATTGCGAACCGAAAGCCCAGACCCCCTAACATTAACTTTTTGCCTCGAAGTTTGTATCGCCCTGAAATAAACAACGATATCAAGTCTGCTTAATTACTTATAAATCATTTACGGGCATGGGGCATCGGGCATGGTCGGAAAAAAAACGCACTCTACAAGTTGATTTAACTGAAACGAAATAATGCCCAATGCCCTATTCCCAATGCCCTATTCCCAATGCCCTATTCCCAATATTCAGTGTCCCTTAACCGGATGTTGCCCGTAAAAAGGCAAAGCATCCGACCAATCAGGACGACTTCCCATTTGCCACTCCAAATAAGCCAATTCCAACACACTAGAAACCGACCAACCCAACTCGCTACCAACTTCAATTAACTGATAAGAATTCCCCCAATTATCCAACTTTTCATGCCAAGATTCAGGAGTCATCACCGTATCAGGAAACAACTCAGTTAAACCCAAATCTTTGTTAACTGAATAAACCGCCCCAAATAATTGTCCCCGCTGTGCAGGCATTTGCAGCGCCATCTCCTGATTTGAGATAGATTTTTTACTGCTGCTGCAAGCGACAGCCGCCAAAGTTGAAACCGCAAAAACCGGAATATCCAACTGTTGAGCCAAAGTCCGCGCCGTCACCATACCCATCCGAGTCCCCGTGAAACCTCCGGGCCCCTTCGCCACTGCAATAAAAGCCAAATCCCCCCAAGTTTGTGGCCCAATAAACTCGACTAAATACTGATGCAAATGAGTGGCTAAATCGCGATCTAAATTCCAAGTTTGGCAGCGAGAATCCCCGGCAAAATTGCTGATAGCTAAACCGAGCTCGCGACTAGCTGTGTGCAGGGCTAAGCCGTATTTTTTAACTAATGTTCCGTCTTGGGGATTGCTATTCACGATTAGTGGTAATTTTCCTTAACAAAAAACAGCGGCAAAGCCACAACTAAACAACCCAAAAGAATGCCAAATATTCCCGTATTTAAAATCCGGGAATTACCCAGGCCGCCACTCATCAAAAACAGCACTACTAAACTTCCCAATAAATTTTTATTGGCAAATTCTTTGTGTTGAGAAACTTGATGCTTCACCGTCATAAAACCCGACGTAACTATTAGCGCAAACCAAGAATTAAAAATGACTATTTGAGAGCCAAAGATAAACCAAACTAAGGCAAACATTAGCGCATCTATCCAAAAATCCTGAGTTTTCAACTTCGGCAGCCAAAATTCTTTGGTAGTAACAGAGGCGATTTTCTTGAGTAATTGATGGTGCTGCAGCCGCACGAGTTTGTTTCTCAATTTAATCTTGGGATCGATTTGCAATATTTGCTTCCACTCCGGGCGGCGAGAATTGTTAACTCTTCCCAACAGCTTCACGGTGGCGACTTTATTTAACTGCAAATCGGTGAGTCTGGTGGCAATTATTTGAGATAAGTGCGGATAGTAAACGGGGTTGTCTTCGGTTCTGTTGATGACTATATTGAGCTGTTGCTTAGCTTGACTTACTTGGATTGTAACATTGTAGGGGGCGAGATCCTCTTGCAAAGCTTGCTGAATTTCGGCTTGCTGTTGGCGAGTGAAAAGCGACACACCGGGCGCAGGTGTAACCACCCGTTCTGCGGGCGTTTCCGGCGCGTCTAGCACGGGCTGTGCGTCTAAATACACCGGTTTGGGGTTCAAGTGCCGGATGACTGCTGATGCTGAGCTGTAGCGCCGATTGGTGGCACTTTGAAGCATGGTGTCGAGGATGCGGCCGAAATCGTCGCTAACAGCAGTCTTCAAATAATTTCGCCAAGCCCAAGAATCCTCTGTACTGTCGAACAAATCGAAGGGAGGAATTTCGGTCAGCAAGTGAATGCAGGTAACACCCAAACTGTAGATATCGCTAGCAAAAACTGCTTTCCCCATCAATTGTTCTGGGGCTGTATAAGCAGCACTGCCGATAATTGTACCAGTTTGTGGCAAACCGGTTGCTGTTACTTTCTTCGCTGCACCAAAGTCTACTAAAACGATATCTTTTTGGAAAGGAGAGGGTTGATAGGAATTTTCTAAGGCGGGTAAAGGGGCTGGAGATAGCCTGCGGCGAATGATATTTTCGGGTTTGATATCGCGGTGAATGACTTTGGATTTGTGGACGAAGTGGAGCACTGGCAATAAATCGTTGAGGAGCTGCCGAATTTGAGTTTCGGTAAAGGCTCCTTTTTGTTCTAATTCTCTGGCTAGGTTTTTGCCGTCTATAAATTCTTGTACTAAATACTGTCTCCCGTCTTGTTCAAAATGCGCGATTAATTCTGGAATCTGAGGATGTTTTCCCAAGGTTTCTAGCTGTGCTGCTTCTTGGTGAAATAGTTGAGCGGCTTTTTCGGCTGAGGTATTTTGCGGGAAAAATTGCTTGATTACGCACTGCGAAAAAATCAGGGGTTTAGTTTCATCAACTGCTAGAAATGTTCTGCCAAAGCCTCCTTGCCCGATCGGCTTTATGGTTCGGTAGCGAGATGCTGATGGCGTTTCTGCGTCAAGAGTTAACAACAATTTGGAGCCGCAACTTTGGCACAATTCTGCATCCCCTGGGTTGTGCGGATTCTGACAAGTTGGGTTTAAGCAATAGCACATTGGATTTTAGATTTTAGATTTTAGATTTTAGATTTGTAATTGGGAATGGGGAATTGGGCATCGGGCATCGGGAATTTGGAATTAGGAATTGGTTATTGGTTGTTATCGTTAACAACTCACAAAAAAACTATAAAAAACAACAAATAGCAACCAACAACCAACAAATAACTAATGACTACTGACTAATGACTAATGACTTCTGCCTTAAGTCGGGACGAGTTCGCCTGGCCGCAATTTTGCCCATTTGCCGGTCTCTTGCTTGAAACTATGACACCCAACTACATCCCATTCCATTTCAATTTCGTCTTGGCGGGGGCGGATGTTGACGTTGATGGTGGGTTCTACAGGGTCGAAATCGGGTGTTTCGGTGAGGTGAAGCTGTTCGTGCTGTTCTTCTACGGCGTGGTAGGTGAAACAGCGGTCTACATAGTGGCAGTTAATACAAATACACATTCTTGATATCCTCTGTGCATTTCAAAAAGATTGGTGAAAATTGAGCTTTCTGTTAATCTAGCGTAGCAAGAGTTTAATTGTTTGTAAGGAAAGTAGATTTTTGTTGCGATGCCGATTAATTTGCCCTCTTCATTATCTCCTGATACTTGGCCTTTTGATTTGGAACTGCTGACACCGCCTGCTTATCTGGTGGGCGGTGCGGTGCGGGATGCGCTGCTGGGGAGGCGATCGCACTATTTTGATTTAGATTTCGTTATGCTAACACGGGCCGTGAAGACTGCTCGAAAAATTGCCGATCGCACGAAAGGTGGATTTGTCTTGTTGGATGCCGAACGCCAAATTGCGCGGGTGGTGTTTGCGGGCGGTACGGTGGATTTGGCGCAGGCGGAAGGGGGGAGTCTGGAGGGGGATTTGCTGCGCCGGGATTTTCGGATAAATGCGATCGCCTACAATCCTTTTACAGGAGAAATCATCGATCCTTTGGACGGTCAAACTGATTTGCGGTTGGGTGTGCTGCGGATGGTTTCGCGGTCAAATTTGGAGGACGATCCGCTGAGGTTATTAAGAGCTTACCGCCAAGCGGCACAGTTGGGTTTTGCGATCGAACCTGAAACTGAATCGGCGATTCGGGAATTAGCGCCGCTGTTGAGCCGGGTAGCGGTGGAACGGGTGCGGACGGAATTGGGTTATTTGTTGAGCAATCCTAACGGTGTTCCTTGGATTTGTCGCGGTTGCGAAGACGGTTTGTTTTCGATTTGGTTTGAAAGTGCGATCGACCGTTTCGATATTTTGACAAAAATTGACGCATCTGCTGACAAATTAGCTGCAATTTACCCGGAATTAGGGAAGGAATTCGGCCATCAGATTCGAGATACAATTAAAACGCCTTTGTTGGCTGTCGCGAAGCTGGCTATTTTGGCAGATTCCGACCCGACAATGGCTGAAACGCAGTTGCTGCGGTTGAAGTACAGCAATGCGGAGATTAAAAGTGCGATCGGGCTTTTGAAATACTTGCCACAATTGCAAGCAAAACCCATCGCGGAAATGTCTTTGCGGGAACAGTATTTTTTGTTTCGGGATGTGGGAATAGCATTTCCAGTTTTAGCGGTTTTGGTCGTGGCTGCGGGAGTTGCGGTTGATGAGATTTCACTGTTAATTAATCGCTATCTTGATGCTGATGATATTATTGCTCATGCCACACAATTAGTTAGCGGCAATGATTTAATGGAATATTTGAAATTGCCCAGAAGTCCGCGCATCGGTCAATTTTTAATGGAGATTCAATTAGCGCGGGTGGAGGGGAGAATTGCGACTCGCGAAGATGCGCTGAAATTGGCGGCAGAGTTGGTTAATCAGTCAGTTTAAATGGATATATTTCAGAAGTTAGAACGGGCAAGATGCCCGTTCCACAAAATTCAACTTTCCCGTGGGGTGGGCTTCTAGCCCGCCCTAAAAAGTTAGTTTACAATGCTAAAAAATCAGAATCTTAAACAACATTTTTTAATTCTTCCGGCAATTCAAACTTGCCATCGGCACCCGGTTCAAACTCAACAACTTTCAACACAGCATCAACATTCAGCGGCCCGTAAATGTGGGGGTAATTTTCACCGGCAGCATATTCATACTTAAGTTCAGCTTCTACTTTGTCCGAGTCAATCCAAAGCAGCAGCAATCCTGTTTGTCCCACAAAAAATTTATTAGCAGATCTAAGAACTTGTGTCAGAGTCGAACAGTGGATAAATCCTTCTGTATCTAGCGTATCTCCGCGATAGGATTGAACTTGTTTTGCTTCTTCCCACTGTTGGCTGCGGGTGATGTGAAAAATAATGCTCATAATTGAATAAGTTCTAGGTTTAATTGACAATTGGCAGCAAAATTTGAGACGGACAATTCCCGCCACAACTTACTGTCAGCGTGATAATTTTAGCATCGATCGCCCGCGCTTCACCGTCCGGCGCACCCGTTCCCGGATTCACGCCGTAAGCGGGAAAACAAGCCGCACTCAAACTCAGACGCAAGGCATTACCTTTGGCAATTTGCATACAAGTTGCTTGCAGCACAATTCTTACAGGTGTTTCACCTGAATTCACCCGGACGTAACCTTGACTAAAATTGTAGACGCGGCCGCTATCTTTTATCTCAGAAAGTATGGCACACAAATCAAAACTCGGCGCATCTGCTGTACAAAATACTTTGAGAATTATATCTCCAGCTAAGTGCAAATCTGCTGTTAGCGGTGCCGAAGTGTATGTTAACACATCGGTGCGGCAGTCAATTGTCGATCGCTCGATCGCACCTGCAGGAAATCCAGCGTGACCTCCCAATGATGGCACCGGCCGCCAAGGGTCATGGACGAATATATCCTCAGTGCAAACATCCGGGCAACAATCTGTTAAAATACCCGTATCTTCTCTCATCGCGGCAAGTCCATTACTTGCTAAAAAATAAGATTTATGATTATTATTAGGCAATTTATCAAATTTCCGCCAATCATTCCTCCCCATCTCAAATAGCGAAATCGGCCGCTCGTCTAATATTCCTGTATCAACTCCTTTGAGGAAGCGATCAAACCAGCGAATTTGCAACTCATCCACAGGATTTAAAGCTGCAAAACCATAATCCAAAGCTCCAACTTTTCGCCCCCAAGGTAAATGCGCCCAAGGGCCAATTATTAAATGCTGCGGACAGGAACTCCGGCTCGCCATTTCCTTGTAAAGATGGATTGTTCCCCGCAAATAAGTATCAAACCAACCGCCCAAGTGGAGCATGGGCAAGTCTAAATCTTTGATGTTTGGCGATAACTTTTCCCAATAGTCGTTCGGTCGATAATTATCCAACCAATCGTGATAATGTGAGTTGGGTGCCAGATTTTTAATAATCTCAGGACGGGCCGGCACGCTATCGTATAGCGGGAGATTTCTCGAAGCTGCATACAAGGCTTGATAGGCAGAAATATCGCCTTTTAATCGAGCGGTTTCGGCGGCTAGCTGAATTGCCCAGCCGAGATTTGATTGCAGACAAAACGCGCCGCCTTCATAGGCCCAATCTGTGTATAAATTGCAGCCTACCATTGCCGGACAAATTGTGATTAATGCGATCGGTTTAGCAGCCGCCGCGTAGAGTTGAGTCATGCCTTGGTAGGAAAAACCATACATTCCGACTTTGCCGTTACTTCCCGGCAGATTAGCTGCCCAATTGACGCTATCAAAACCGTCTTGTGTTTCGCTAACAAATAGGTTAAATTCGCCTTCGGAAGTGCCGCGTCCCCGCACGTCTTGGATGACAACGATGTAGCCGTGTTTGGCGTACCATGCGGGATGGGAATATACTACTGTAGAGGCGAGATCCCTTCCGTAAGGTTGCCGCATTAACAATACTGGAAATTCGCCCTCCGCATCGGGGCGGTAGATGTCAGCATCTAAACGCAGGCTATCTGTAGTTAGCATTGACGCTGTTTCTTTCGGACAAAGTTTCAGCATAAATCCTAAAAAACATCAAATAAAAAAGTTTGTAGTAACTGAGATGTTCCACCATTCTCGATAAGCATTTTATGAACAGGCAAGATGCCTGTTCCACAATAAAATTCATCTCTTGTGGAACAGGCATCTTGCCTGTTCTTGAGGGGCAGGATGGCCAACCCCTACTCCCCACAATAAAATTCACTCTTTGTGGAACAGGCATCTTGCCTGTTTTTGAGAATGGTGCAACATCTCAGTAGTAAGGGCTTTAGCTTTTTCTCTAAGCACTCAAGTTCTTACTACAAATCTAGGACTCAAGTCCTTACTACAAACCTAGCACGATACGAGTACATCCGATCGCCCAAGAACTCTCATATCTTCCTCATCGAGTTCGACTGGTGTACCGCTGCGAATTAGTTCCACAAAATCCTCATTCGGCACCATGATGCACAAAGCGTACAAACGTTCACTTCCCGTATTCTCAATTACGTGAGTGCCTGTTGGAGGCACTAACAAACTATCTCCAGGTTGAATACTAACTGTTTTGCCGTCGCAGGTTGCTTGCCCTGTTCCTTTGAGTACAAAAAACATTTCTACTGCGAATTGATGGCGGTTGGGAGGAGTTTTGCCACCCGCATCGAAAATCTCCACGCAAACTGTTAATGAAACATTAGCTGTTACCGGATCGAAGACGATAGCTAATCTATTAGTATCACCCGGACTGATGCGAAATGCTTGGTAGTCTTTCGGAGACTTTATAACAGGAATCATGCACTGGTTTGTCATTTTTTTATTGTTAGTTGTCAGTTGTTATGTTTCTGGTGTCATTACTGAGGATCCAGAGTCATTAGTCCGCCGCTCAACCTCCAAAGTTTATTGATTTCACAGGAGAGTTCGCTGTCAGAGCAGGAAGCGAGATATATAGGCTTTGCTGTGCGGGACTCTCGCACTCCTAAAAAACGCTTTTTATACTCCAGAGGGATACTCCCCTGATGACTGCTATTTAATTGCTTCTAACATAGCCTGAGAATCCGACAAAAAGCCAAAACATTGTTTAACGTTATAAAGAGTAGCTTGCCAGCAATACTCGGGAGATGTCGTAGCTGTACAATCTTTGACTAAAATACAGTCGTAACCGAGGAAATTAGCATCTTGCAGGGTAGCCATGACGCACTGATCGGCGTTTACTCCTCCGAAGAAAAGTGTAGTTCTGCCGAGGTTCCGCAAGATACTATCTAAAGGAGTATCCCAAAAGCCGCTCATCCGATATTTATCAACGCAAATATCCTCCGGTTTGGGTTTTAATTCATCGACAACCTGCGCC
This sequence comes from Microcoleus sp. Pol17C6, assembly GCF_036701145.1. Lineage (NCBI taxonomy): Bacteria > Bacillati > Cyanobacteriota > Cyanophyceae > Oscillatoriales > Microcoleaceae > Microcoleus > Microcoleus sp. Pol17C6. The sequence continues at coordinate 1,717 of NZ_JAUBQH010000031.1, read as the reverse complement.
GCCCAACTCCCTGCCATCAGTACAGGTGCGTTGTTTTTTGGCAGCGGATCTCCCAAACCTACGCCGTCGCCTGTGGGATTGTAAACGTGACGGGAAGCTGCACTAATATTGAGTAAATCGGGGCGGTTTCCCCAGTTTATCCAAATAATTGGTACTGCGTGCGATCGCAATTTTGGCAGCAAATTTGTTAAAGGATTAATTGGAGTTCTTGCGGGCGTTACATCTACGCCTATATGTGCTAGCCAACCGTCGGGATGACAGAAATCGTTTTGCATATCTATCACCAACATTGCTGCTTTTGCTAAGTCCAAACGCAGGGTTTTAGTTTCTGTTTCCATGGTAACAGGTTGAGGCGCGATCGGCGATCGGGTGATATCGGCAATTTTGGCATCAACTTTCCAAGCATTCGGCGGTACGCCCAAAGTGCGGAGAGAATCAGGATTCATATAGATTGTGACTCAAAAACAATTTCAATCTTATAACTATTTGATTGTTATTAACTTGTCATATCTTAAATTTTTGTTATAATTAAGTATTCAGGGTAACTTTTTGATTGAATTTAGAATTTATTAACTTTATTATTTTTGGGCGATCGCCCATGTTAGCGCCTGGGAATCATACAATAAAAATCAATATAAATTTACAGGGTAGTTCTTTTATGTAAAGGATGGAGGATAATACCTCTATGTCCAGTCTTTTGAGGAGTCTCATCATGAAACCCTATCTAATTTGTCCCACTTGTGGTTCTGACGATGTGATGAAAAATGGGATGACTCGTCGGGGAAAACAAAACCACAAATGTCGCGAATGTGGTCGGCAGTTTGTCGAAAACCCTCAGTGGAAACCCAAAGACACCGACACTTTGGCAAAAATTGAGTTACTTCTGTTGGAGCGGATTTCCCTGGCTGGTATTGCCCGAGTCATGGGCGTTTCCCAGAGCTGGCTGCAAAATTATGTGAACCAGTTGTACGGTGCAATAGAACTCAAAGCCACAGTCATTCCAAAAGAAATTGGAAAACACACAGTCCAAATGGATGAACTCTGGTCTTTTGTAGACGCCAAAGGGAATAAACAATGGGTCTGGTTAGCAATGGATACCAAGACTCGGGAAGTGATCGGATGTCATATTGGAGACCGCTCCTCGAAATCGGCTCTTGCATTATGGGATTCACTACCAAGTGTCTATCGCCAATGTGCCAAGATTTATACCGATTACTGGGAAGCCTATGCCGTAGTTTTACCAAGTAAAAGGCATAAGTCCGTCGGCAAGGAAAGCGGATTAACCAGTTACATTGAACGATTAAACAATACTCTCAGGCAACGAATTTCGCGATTAGTCAGAAAGACGTTATCGTTTTCTAAAAAGTTGGAGAATCACAAGGGTGCTATTTGGAACTTCATTCATGACTACAATCACCAAATCAGATTAGGAATGCTGAAAGTTCAACAGCCTCAATTTTCTCCATCCTTTACATAACAATACTCCGGACAGTTTTTAGGCAGCCAGAGTACCATAAGACAAGACTGAAGGAAGATTTGGATGATTTAAAATCAAATCCGGGTCTAAATCTAACTTATCAATAAAGGTAGAAAGTAGATGCTTATTGAATTCTAGGCGTTTATAAGAAGCCATTGAAAAGACAAACGACTTGGCAGATGAATGACAACTAGAAAGTTCATGTTTGGCTAAGTTTAAGGCAATTAGACTGGCATTAAA